>JBDSFC010000414.1:0-4707 GCA_039919745.1 Bacteroidia bacterium
ATTAAAGGAAAAACAGTTGTGGCTTTTGCTGATACCTTATTTAAAGCCGATTTTGTGATGGATACCGAACAGGAAGGCGTTATTTGGGTTCAAAAGATCGAAGACCCCAGTCAGTTTGGTGTTGTAAAATTAGATGCTAAAGGTACTATTACTGATTTTGTTGAGAAACCGGCAACTTTTGTAAGTGACCTTGCTATTATTGGTATTTATTATTTTAAAGACGGCGATTATTTAAAAAGCGAATTACAATATTTATTAGATAATAAGATCACCGAGAAAGGTGAATACCAATTAACCAATGCGCTTGAGAATATGAAGCAAAAGGGCACCAAATTTATGCCCGGCCAGGTTACCGAATGGTTGGATTGCGGAAATAAAAATGCAACTGTTTATACCAATCAACGTGTATTAGAGTTTGATAAAGGCAAAGCGCATCTTAAAGAAAAAAACATAAAGAACGTAAACAGTTTAATTATTGAGCCTTGTTTTATTGGCGAAAATGTAGAACTAACGGACTCTATTGTTGGTCCGCATGTAAGCATTGGCGCTAACTCTAAAGTTAAGAACAGTATATTACAAAACTCTATTATTCAAAAAGATTCTAAAATAAACACCGCTAATATTGCAAACAGCATGTTGGGCATTGGTGCTGAGGTTACGGGTAAGACCCTTGACTTAAGCATAAGCGATTACACACAATTATTTGTTTAGACCTGTAAAATATTCTTTTTTAGCACTAACGGTTTGCTCGTTGGCGGTTTTCTTTATTGGGTGTAAAACCAAAAAAGAATCAAAAGCTGTATACTCAAAAAAAGAAATTGCAGCCCAGGATAAACAAAGTGCCCAGGTAAACGAAGTAAAATTTACCGGTTTATTCATTGACGGTTGCGCTGCGAGGCAACCCATTAAACAAAATTTACAGGAAGCGTTACGGCTATTTACTGAATGTAAAAAGATAGATCCAAACAGCATCCCTCTTAAATACGAACTGGCAAAAACATATAAGCTCTTAGGCGCTAACGAGCTGGCGATTCAAAACGCAAAGGCTTGTGCGGAAGCGGACCCGAAAAATGAATGGTATCAATTGTTACTTATCGATTGTTATTCCACTATGAAACAATACAATCAATCTATAAAATTAAGGGAACAACTTGTAAAAAATTTCCCGGGCAAAACAGAATTTAAAGAAGACCTCGCTATTGAATATTCTATTGTAGGTGATTACGATAAGTCATATAAAATTTATGATGAGCTTGAACGCACTTATGGCATAAACGAACAGATAACCTTAAACAAAATAAAGCTTTTAAAAAATCAAAAAAAGTTTAAAGAAACAGAAGAGGAGCTTTTAAAACTATCTAACTCCAATAAAAATGAACCAAGGTATTATGCTTACCTCGCTGATTTTTATATTGACCAGAACAAACTTGACCAGGCAAAATTAATGTATGATAAGATCTTAAAGATAGATCCTAACAACCCTTCTATTAATCTTGCATTACATGATTATTATAGCGCACAGGGAAAGGATGTTGAGGCTTTTGATTGTTTAAAAAAAGCATTTTTAAACCCTGACCTTGAGGTGGAATATAAAGTAGATGCGGCAAAATATTACTTGGGCCGCGCAGAAAAACAACCGGAGTCAAATTATTATGCCCGCGGGTTAGAGCTTTGTGAAATATTAGTAAAGGTGCATCCAAAAGAAGCAAGGGGTTGTGAAATTTATGCTGATTTTTTAATACTTTCAGGTAAAATAAAAGAAGCTGCTCATTATTATTACATCGCTGCGGCAAATGAATCTGTTGATTACAGAGTGTGGAGTCAATTACTATTTACAGATAGTGAACTGAAACAATACGACTCATTAGAGCATCATAGCTCAAGGGCTATGGACCTTTTTCCGAGCCAGCCGATTCCTTATTTTTTTAACGGTGTTTCTAATATTCAACTTAAAAATTACAAAAAAAGCGCGCAGTCTTTAAAAGACGGTTTAGAGTTTGTAACAGACAACAAGGCGTTGATGATGGATTTTTATACCAACTTAGGCGATGCTTATTTTTATTCAAAAGATTATGCTAAATCTGATAAGACTTTTGATGATGCTTTAAAAATTGATGCTGACAACACTTATGTTCTAAACAATTACGCCTATTATCTGTCATTAAGGAACGAAAATCTTGAAAAAGCAGAGAAGCTTTCAAGAAAAGCAAATGAACTAACGCATGATAACCGCAACTATATGGACACTTATGGTTGGATCCTTTATCAGCAAAAAAAATATAAAGAAGCAGAAGAATGGCTTTCTGTTGCAGCTAAGATGGGCCCACCAAAAGCAGACATTCTTGAGCATTATGGCAATGTATTGTACAAATTAAATAAAACAGAAGAGGCTTTGGTACAATGGCAATTGGCAAGGCAGGCAGGAGGAAACTCAGACGCTTTATTGAACAAATTAAAATTAAAAAAGTTAAATGAGTAACCGTTTTGCACTTATAAAACATCTTTTTCTTGCAACTTTTTTGATCTGCTTGTTTGCCACTTCCTGCAAACATAAAAAGGAAATTCAAAAAACACAGCCGTATCCTGCTACTGAAGATACACTATCTGGCAGGTGCCGATTGGATTTTAAAAGCGCCAGAACACTCAGCAAACATGTTAAAGAAAATGAATTTAGTTTTGTTTGGGTAACCGCTAAAGCAAATGTAGAATCAAATGTAGATGGTAAAGAAGAGAGCTTTGATATAAAAGTTAATATTCGTAAAGACAGCGCCATGCTTATTACTATACAATATTTATTGGGCTTACAAGTGGCCAAGATCTTAATTACCAAGGACTCCGTTAAAATGGTAAACTACATCCAAAAAAATTATTTCAGGGGCGATTTTAATTACATTAATGATATGTTAAATGCCGATCTTGACTTTAATGTATTACAGGCCATTTTGTTTGGAAACAGTGCCGAATTTTATGAAGATGATGATTTAAAGTTAAAACCTGTAACCGATAGGCAAAACTGCCATTATTTACTAAGCACTGAAAGGAAACGTAGGTTAAGAAAATTACAAACACCCGGAAGTGAGCTTAAAAAGGCCCTTCAGATTCTTACTTTAAACCCTGATAACTATAAAATTATTAAAAACGAATTCAGCGACCCTGCTACCAACAGAACGTTTATAGCCAATTATAAAAATTTTACTCAAAAAGACAGTGTTTATGCACCATACCATGTTGATATTGATATAGTCGCAGAGAAAAAAGCAAGCATAAAAATTGATTATGTTCGCATAGAGAAAAACACACCTCAAAAACTTAGTTTAAATATACCTGCCAAATATGACCCAATACAAATACAACCAAAAAAATAATCTGTCGTTTTTAATAACGCTTTTATTTTTTATTGTATTTATTTCTCCAACGCATTCGCAAACAGGTTCTAAAAATTCAAAAAAAGATCTCGAGAATAAAAAGAAAAAGATCAACGACGAGATCAATGAGATCAATTCATTATTAAGCGAAACAAAGGCCAATAAAAAATCTTCTATTGGTGCCCTTGTAAACATTAATATGAAACTTGAGAAACGCCAGGACCTTATCAATACTATTAATGCAGAGATACAGGAGCTTAATCGAGATATTAAGAAAAACGAGAAACAGGCTGATCAATTAAAAACTACTTTAGAAAAACTCAAAGGCGATTATGCACGCATGATCGTTTTTGCGCAACGTAACCAGGATGCTTACAGCAAAATAATGTTTGTGTTTGCCTCTGATAATTTTAACCAGGCCTATGCACGTCTAAAATACATGCAACAGTATTCTGAATTCAGAAAAAAACAAGCAGTAGAAATAATCGCAACGCAAACTGACCTCATTGCAAAACTAAAAGAGCTGAAAGAACAACGTCACGAAAAAAACGTGTTGTTAGGTAATGAAGAAGTAGAAAAAGTGAACCTCAGCAGCGAAAAACAGGAACAAGAACAGGTTTTAACCGAATTACAAAAGAAAGAAAAGGAATTAAAAGTAGAGCTTGATAAAAAGAAACAAGATGCGGTTGAATTACAATTAGCCATTAAACGTTTAATTGAAGCAGAGATCAAACGTAAAATGGAAGAAGCGAGAAAAGCCGAAGAGGCTGCCATTGCTGCTAAGAAAGCGAAAGAAGAAAACAAAACAAAAGTGGTAAAGGAAAATAAAAATCCTAAGAACCCTAAAGAGAAGATCGTAGTTGATGTAAAACCAACAACAGAGAAAAAAGAAAATTTATTTATGCCCGCGTTAACAGAAGAAACAGAAGCGTTAAGCGCTGACTTTTCTAATAATCGCGGTAAACTACCATGGCCTGTAGGTAAAGGTGTTATTTGCGAAACTTATGGCGAGCACGAACATCCTGCCATAAAAGGCTTTATGATGTTTAATAATGGCGTTGAGATCTGTGCTACCAAAGGCACACAGGCCCGTGCTGTTTTTGATGGTGAGGTAACTGGCATCGCGGTTTCACCAACAGGTGGTAAACTCGTAATTATTCGTCACGGCGAGTACCTGAGCGTTTATAGTAACATTACAGATGTAACTGTAAAAACGGGGCAAAAAGTAAGTGTAAAACAAGTTATTGGCACTGTTGTTTCGGATGAAGAAGAGGGTAAAACATCAATGAACCTACAGATCTGGAAAGGCCAGAAAACAATGGACCCAAGCGGTTGGTTGTAT
>JBDSFC010000446.1:0-3708 GCA_039919745.1 Bacteroidia bacterium
ACAGGGTATAACCAAGCGAATGTAAACGGTACTATCCATAACACTCCGGATGGTTCTACAGCACAAACTGCAGCGGATCTTTTAACTGCTTATAATTACCTTAACACATTACCTGTAGATATTGAACTTCTTTATCCTGCGCAGTTTGGTAACAACCTGGTACTTACTCCACATGTTTACCGTATGAATGGATCAGCAGCATTTACAGATTCACTTTATTTGAATGCAATGGGTAATACGAATGCTGTATTTGTTATCCAGGTTAACGGCGCTTTTTCAACCAGTACCTATTCAAAGGTTAAATTAATAAACGGAACCCAGGCTAAAAATGTTTATTGGAAAATAGAAGGTGCTGTAACTATTAATAATTATTCTGTTTTTAAAGGGACTTTAATTTGTAATAACGGCTCTATTGGAGCAGTAAACACAGGTGTTATCTTTGATGGCAGTGCGCTTATTACTGCAGGTGCTTTATCTACCGCAGCTACTACAATTCAAAGTGTCAACATCCCTGCAAATTGTTTATCGGTTGGTATACCTTCTTATTACAATGCAAAGAATGCACTAACCATTTATCCTAATCCTTTTTCAACATCGCTTGTAATTGAATTAAATGATGCGGGTATGAAAAATACCTACCAGTTTAAGATTTACAATAGTTTAGGTAAAGAAGTATTGACTTCAGGCCTAATAGAAAAGAACACCGTTATTGAGACCAATCAGTTTGCAAGTGGAATATACTATTATACTGTATTTAACGGAACTACTATGATACAATCAGGAAAACTTATCTCTCAATAATAATTATACATTTTAAATACTAAAGAAATGAAAAATAAAATTTTCACGCTGGCTATTATCCTTGGAGGGATTGCCGCTAATGCACAGGAAAACAATACTGATTTCCGAAACAGGTTAATTGTTGGCGCAAAAGCCGGAATTAATTATTCAAATGTTTACGATTCAAAAGGTCAAACTTTCCACGCAAATCCTAAACTGGGATTTGCCGGTGGGGCTTTTCTGGCGATCCCATTTGGAAAACTGTTCGGCCTTCAACCTGAAATTTTATATTCTCAAAAAGGATTTCAATCTTCGGGAGCAATTCTTGGGAGTAATTACAATATGACGCGTACAAGCAATTACATTGATGCGCCTCTCTTTTTTGCTTTTAAGCCCAGCGAATTTTTAACCGTATTAGCAGGGCCGCAATTCTCATATCTTGTGAGTCAAAAAAACACATTTGTAAATGGGAGCACAAGTCAAGAACAGGAAATTGCTTTTGATAATGATGATATAAGAAATAACACCCTTTGTTTTGCAGGTGGTATTGATCTTACACTAAAGCATATTGTATTTGGCGCAAGAGTTGGCTGGGACGTTCAGCAAAATAACGATAATGGTAGTTCAACTATATTACGTTATAAGAATACATGGTACCAGGCAACTATTGGTTACAGATTTTATAAACACTAAAGACTAGGATGCGCTTGTATTAGCAGAATAATTATCATCTTTTTTTAAATTATTTAAAGGCCGCAAAATTTTTGTGGCCTTTTATTTTTTTAAAGAGATGATATATTGGAAAAAATCTCCCTCAATGGGGAATTAAATAAAAAATTTTATCTGTTGGCTCTGGCATAAAATTTAATGCTATTTATTTAACTATAAATTGGAAAAGATCAGTCATAAAAAATTCTGATCCGATCACAATTATTTATTAACTAAAATATAGTATCATGAAAAAACTAATGCAATATTTACTGGTAGGAATGTTCCTTTTACCATTTGCACCAATGCCATTAAAGGCAACAGAAATAAACACTTCAAATATCACCAACAATGATAAAATGGATCGAAATGCCGGCGAGAAAGCAACTATGGCAAGATTAAAAGCTATTCGTACACTTGCCAAAACTAATTTAAGTAGTTCTGAAAAGAAAAATCTAAGACAAGAAGTACTGGCAATAAGAGATGCGCACAGAGGGCCGGGCGGCGTTATTTATATTTCAACCGGTGCCTTGATCCTTATTATTGTTCTTTTGATCATTTTATTATAGTTTCTATTAATTGAACCATATTAAAATTCCATGGCTAAATAAAAGATCTCTATATTTTCGCCTTAAAAAATAATGCTTACTCAACAGAAATTTTGTAATATAGCGTTCCGACATTTAATGGCTTAAATGAAAATTTCCACCCTATTAATTTTTTTCTTTACATGCGTGCAATTTTCACTTGCTCAAAATCTTATTGCTGATTCAAGCTTCGAATACAATAAATTTATTCCTGTAGAGTATTCTGCTATTGACGCTTCAACCTCGTGGAGTTCGCCAAGCCGTGGTACAACAGATCTTTTTTGTAAGTGCGGCAAAAAACAGGAAAAGATCTCACGCGTCAATGTTCCGCAAAATTCAATGGGTGTACAAGAAGCGCTTTCAGGAAAATGTTATGCCGGCTTGTTTGCAGTTTCACACGGTTATTACAGAGAATATTTACAAACCTCGCTTAGTTCTCCGTTAGTACGAAATAAAGAATATACATTAACCATGTATATGAGCCTTTCTGATTACTCCCCTCTTGCCGTTGATAAACTTGGAATTTGTTTTCTTACAGGCAATGTAAAATATGAGCATTCGGGTGTGATCACAGACCTTCGCCCATTATATATTAATCTTGAAGAAGAAATTGGAATGGAAACAAACGAATGGCATGAACTTACACTTCGTTATAAAGCAAAAGGAGGAGAAAATACTTTACTTATTGGAAGTTTTGGAATTAAACGCTTATGGAAAACAGGAAACACAGTGCCGCAAGAGATCAGTTCTCCTATTTATAAAAAGATGGAACGGGATGCTTATTATTACTTCGACAACATAAGTATTCACGAATACAAACCGGAAGTAATAGACACGACAGAAGCTCCGGAGAATCCCTATTTCGCGAACATGAAAGCAGATTCTATTGAAACCGAAATTGTTTTACCAGATACTATTAATACTATCTCTGCGGGAGAAGTATTGGTTTTTAATAAAGTTCTTTTTCAAACCGGTGAAGCAATATTATCCCCTGTTTCGTTTCCTGAATTAAATATTGTTTCGGCTTATTTAAAAGCAGACCAAAAACTTCGTATTGAAATTTATGGACATACAGATAATGTAGGAGACGAAAAAAAGAATAAAGAACTTTCATTTAACCGGGCAAAAGCCGTTGCCGATTATCTTATTTTAAAAGGGGTAAAAAGCTATAATGTAACTTATGATGGTTTTGGAAGTACAAAACCAGTGGAAGAGAATGATACCGAAGACGGCCGAAAAAGCAACCGGAGAGTAGAATTTATTTTGAAAAAACAGGATAATTAGTAAAATTATTTATCACAGTAAATTCAATATTTCATTTCGTCCTCATCTTGATCTTTAAAACTCCAGCATATAAAATCATTCCATGTAAAAATTGAGAAAAAAAATACACATATAGTTTTTTGTTTTTTTAACACAACAATTTTGCCCTCTTTCTGTTTATATATTATTAAGGAGAAAATCGAAAAGCCGTAAAGTGAGTAGATAAAATAAAAAAGAAAACAAATATGAAAATTTTAGGAGCAATATTAATTAGTGCGACTGTTTTAGTTACAGGATGTAAAAAAGCAAAAAACGGAACCGATGGAGCTGCAGGTCCACAAGGCCCTCCCGGTGTAGTAGCTACATCAAC
>JBDSFC010000466.1:0-5170 GCA_039919745.1 Bacteroidia bacterium
AAAAGTTCCATCCGGTTGTGCGTAGTATCTGTTTCAACACCTTTTAAAAGTTTTTTTTCATCAGCCAAAAAAATAATGGCAGCCCAGGCGCCAATAAGCATTTGGGTATGACAGCTTCCATCCGTATATATTTTAACCAACACGTTTTGGTATAATAGTTGCACGAAAGATAAATATAAAAGCGGTAAATATTAAATAAATTGAAGTATGTGGTTGTATAATTGAAGAGATATGAGCAACAATTAGTTGAATTAAAGTTCAATTAATCCCTTAATAAATTTATTAATTAATTAAATTTAACATCTTAAAACAGATAATGGAAACCTTTAACCCACCACCCTACGCTAAAGAACTGTCCGTATTTTGGACTTGGATGGGGACTGATGGTATTGCGCGTACCAAAACCAAACCTCTGGCAGTAGTTACAATCAAAGAAGCAATAGAAAATTCGATCGCTGTAACCGAGTTGTATAAGGACAAAAAATTCCCATTACTGGTAGATGCCCGGAATATAAGATCTATGGAAAAAGAGGCCAGGAAACATTTTTCAACCAATGGCCGTGCTACCAAAATAAATTCAATGGCTATTATGGTTAGGTCGCCATTAAGCCGTGTTATTGGTAATTTTTTTATGGGCTTAAATAAACCCGAAATGCCTGCCCGCTTATTTGATGATGAATCATACGCCGTTGAATGGCTAAAAAAATACATTTAAATTAAAATGCCTGACAATACACATAATAATAATAATAATAATTCAGATCGTGTAAACGAGATCCTTGATGTAATTATGTCGTATGCCCGTTTTGATTTTTCAAAAAAAACATCGGTTATAGGTGACGAAACGCTTGATGCTATTGGCGCGGGTGTAAACATGCTCGGCGAAGAGCTGGAATCATCTACTGTTTCATTAAAAGAAAAAGAACAACTTTTAAAAGAGATCCATCACCGAGTAAAAAATAACCTGCAAATAGTTTCAAGTTTATTGAACCTTCAATCAGAAAATATTTTAGATAAACGTTATCTTGATCTTATCATTGAAAGCCGTAACCGTATCAATTCAATGGCACTGGTGCATGAAATGCTATACTCGTCACGCGATCTGTGCAAGATAGAAGTTGGTGAATACATACAGCGTTTAAGTAAAGGCATTGAACATTCATTATCAAAGAGCGATTCAAATGTTACTTTCAATTTTAATATTGATCCCTTAATGTATTTTGATATTGATCAAATGATCCCTCTGGGGCTGATCATGAACGAGATAATCAGCAACTCCTTTAAATACGCTTTTCCGGAAAATTCAGGCAACATAACTATTGAATTTAGCCGAATGGAAAAATTCTACAAGCTTATTATGAAAGATAATGGTGTTGGGTTTAAAGATAATTTTGATATTAAAAGAGATTCTAACCTTGGCATGCAGCTTATTTACATGTTAACCGAACAAATGGATGGAAAAGTTGAAATTAAAAAAGATCCCGGCGTTTCTTACCAGATAATAATTCCAAGTTAATGCAACAAAACCAAATATTAATAGTAGAAGATGAAACAAGCCTTGCGGAAACCATTGCGCTTAATTTGCAATTAGAGAATTATAAGGTATTGATAGCAAAAAGTGGTAACAAGGCCCTTGAGCTGTTTAAAACAAACTTAAATTCAATTAATTTGGTGTTGCTGGATGTAATGTTGCCGGAGATCAACGGCTTGGACCTTTGTAAACAATTTAAAACTATTAACCCTGCTGTACCAATTATATTTTTAACCGCAAAGAACCAGATCGCTGATAAAATTGAAGGATTAAAACTGGGGGCCGACGATTATATTACTAAACCGTTTGACCTTGAAGAATTATTATTGCGGGTTAGTAATTTAATAAAACGCACACAAAAAGAAACCGTGAATGTTTTTACATTCAATAACTGTAGTATTAACTTTGATACCTTTGAGATAGTTGATATTAACGGACACTCCTCTACCCTGCCCAAACGAGAGATCGGCCTTTTAAAACTACTCACCGAAAGCTCAAATAAAGTTATTTCGCGCGATGAGATCATTGAAAAATTGTGGGATGTAAATGAAAACGCTTCTTCGCGTACAATTGACAACTATATTCTTAACTTTAGAAAATATTTTGAGGCCAACCCAAAAGAACCGGAACATTTTCATTCTATCAGGGGTGTTGGATATAAATTTATCGCTTAAGTACATTCATGTTCAAAGAAAAATTAAATAAAAAATTAGCCGCCGCTATTGAAGAAGCCGGGATCACCGAGCCAAAAGAGATGCAGGCACAGTTGCTTACAAAAATAAATTCAGGTGCTGATGTAATTGGCATAGGACCTTTAAATTCAGGGAGAAGCACTTTAATAAATATTGCTACTGTTCAAAAACTGCAACGCGCTTTCGAAGATGCGCCAAGGGCTCTGATATTAGTTTCAAATAAAGAAAAGGCAGAAGCAATGGCAGAACAATTCATGCTATTTGCAAAAGATACCGACCTAAGGGTGGTAACCGTGTTTGAAGAAGGAAAGATTGATAAACAAACAATGGATATTTATGTTGGCACGGATGTGGTTATTGCCACCGCTAAACGTATAATAGATATTTATTTTAAGCGCACATTTAATTTAACCAAAATAAAATTATTTGTAATTGATGATGCTGAAACTATGATCGAAAACGCCTGGCAGGGCCACGTTGACAGGTTAGCATTAAGTCTTCCGAAATGCCAACACCTTGTTTTTACAAATAATTTAGATGCAAAAGTAGAGCGCTTGATCCAAAAATTTATTATTGCGCCGCATGTTGTAGAAGTAACAGAAATGTAAGTTACATAAATGTTACTTATTAAAAGTGTTTAAAATTTAACTCCTATTACTAAAATATCATCTACCTGTTCAAGGTTACCTCTCCATTTTGTTATAACTGTGTCCAGTTTTTGCTTTTGTTCTTCAATAGGTAAAGTACAAATTCCCAATAAAATTTCTTTTAGCCTTTTGGTTGAGAATTTTTTTCCTTTATCTCCTCCAAACTGGTCGTGATAGCCATCTGTGAAAAAAAAGAACTGGTCATTTTCTTTATAGTTTATTTTTACTTCATTAAATTTTTTATCCCCTTCACGCATTCCACCTATCGATGATTTGTTGCCTTTTAATTCCTGTAATTCGTTATCACGAATAAAAACAACCGGGCGTTTGGCACTTGTAATGATCAATTCTTTTGTAGCCCTGTTCACCTTTAATAACGAGAGATCCATGCCATCCTGCACGCCGGCTTTTTCTTTATCCTGTTTAAGGGTTGTATTCAAAAGCCTGTCTACTTCAACCAAGATTGCTTCAGGCTGATAGATCTTATTATCGATCACCGTTTGATTTAAAAGATTACTTCCTATAACGGTCATAAAGGCTCCAGGCACGCCGTGACCGGTGCAATCAGCGCAAACAATAATATAATTATCCTTATCAATTTCATAAAACCAATAAAAATCTCCGCTTACAATGTCTTTTGGTTTATAAAGAACAAATGATTGGGGAATATTTCTTGCAATGGTATCCAGTGCCGGAAGAACAGCTAATTGGATCTTTTGAGCGTAATTGATACTCGAAACAATGTCGTGTTTTTGAGCGGTCATTTCCTCATAGGCCGATTCCAATTGCACTTTTTGTTCTTTAATTTGCTGTTCGGCTTTTTGTTTTGCCTTCACAAACTGGCTCACAAGAAAAGCATTTAACAATAGTGGAATAACCGTGAAATAAGCTGTAATATCTGCATTAACGGGATCTGCATACTTAGCAGGAACAGAAAAAAGCGCATAATTATTAGTTGTATTATACATACCAATAAAATACATGGCAATAACAATTAAAAGTAAAGAAAAGCCACAGACCCTGTTAACCATCAAAAAGCCAAATAAAATTAGTAGTAAAAAGAACAAGACACCCTGCATTTCTATTATACCGTTATTAATAATAAAGTGTGTAAAGTTTTGGACAAGGTGGTTAAGAATGTAAAAATAAACGGCCCATTTAATATCTTTTACTTTTTTAAGAACCACAAAAATACCTGCAAGTGCAAGGGTCGAGGTTAAAGCAAAGATAAAATGAAAAGTGCTATGCAAATAAGAAACAATCGAATAAGGAATATTTAATACAAGAAAAAAAAGAGTGAAGCTAAATAGTACCTGCACTTTTACTTGTTGAAAAGCATCTTCTGTTCTTAAAAGGGCATCTCCAATTATAAAGCTTCTAAATTTACTAATGGGGTTCATTCCTAACAAAAATAACAGAATTAATCGAACATAAAAATACATTTCGTATTCCCTTGTAAATGTAAGACTTAGCAAGGGTTTCTGCCATAATTTCCAGGGGCATTTTTATCTGCAATTTTCAAAAGAATTGTAGCGTTTAATTGTTATATTTATGATTCAATTTTAATGATCTCTATGAATAAATTACATAATTATGCTTGCGGCCAATGGGTTGCCGGGGCAGAGAATGGACAGGAACTATTTAACGCTATTACAGGTGATGTGTATGCTACAGCAAGTAGCAAAGGACTTGATTTTGCAAAGATGTGCGAATACGCGCGCACTGTTGGCGGACCAAAGCTTCGCAAAATGACCTTCCAGCAACGTGGTTTAATGCTAAAAGCATTGGCAACACACTTATTAAGCAAGAAAGAAGATTTTTATAAAGTAAGCTGGGCAACTGGTGCAACGCGCGTTGACAGCTGGGTAGATATTGAAGGTGGTATTGGTAATTTATTTACCTATGCTTCGTTACGCCGCCAGTTCCCTAACGAAACATATTGTTATGATGGTGATGTAGCGCGTTTATCAAAGAACAACACATTTATTGGTCATCATATTTGTGTACCTAAAGAAGGTGTTGCAATTCATATCAACGCGTTTAATTTTCCTGTTTGGGGAATGTTGGAAAAAGTTGCTGTTAATTGGTTGGCCGGCGTACCTGCAATTGTAAAGCCTGCAGCCCTTACCTCTTTTTTAACGGAAGCTGTTGTAAAAGAAATTATAGCAAGTAAAATTTTACCAGAAGGTGCGTTGCAATTAATTTGCGGTAGCGCTAATGGAATTTTAGATCACGTGCAAAGCCAGGATGTTATTACGTTTACGGGCTCTGCCTCTACCGGTAAAATGTTGAAATCGCAC
>JBDSFC010000479.1:0-3457 GCA_039919745.1 Bacteroidia bacterium
CCTACGCTGTTGTGTTATTAGATGAGATCGAAAAAGCACATCCGGATGTATTCAATATGTTATTACAGGTGTTGGATGATGGACAATTAACGGATAGTTTAGGCCGTAAAATTGATTTCAAGAACACGATCATTATCATGACCTCTAACATTGGTGCCCGTCAGTTAAAAGATTTTGGTACAGGTGTTGGTTTTGGAACAGCTACAAGAAAAGAAGGAGAAGATGAAGCTTCACAAGGCATTATTCAAAATGCGTTGAAGAAAGCCTTCGCTCCTGAATTCTTAAACCGTATTGATGACGTAGTAATGTTTAACTCTTTAGAAAAATCAGATATTCACAAGATCATTGATATTGAATTAGCTCATTTATTTGGAAGAGTTACAGGTTTAGGTTACACCATTAAAATTACTGATGCTGCTAAAGATTATATTGTAGAAAAAGGTTATGATGCTAATTACGGTGCAAGGCCTTTAAAACGTGCCATTCAAAAATATCTTGAAGATCCTATGGCAGAAGAGATCATTAAAAATAACCTTGCCGAAGGTGATGAGATAGAAGTTGATTACAACAAAGAAAAAGATGAAGTAATTGTTTCTACTCACAAACCAAAAACAAAAAAAGGTAAGAAAGAAGACAAAGCTTAATCTTTAAATTTTATAAATTAAAACCCCGGTAAGAATATCGGGGTTTTTTATTTTATTTAAATTGTTACATTTATGATATAATGCGCTTACTTTATAATTTCTATTTCCTTTTATTATGCTTTGCTTTTGTATCAATACGAGCTCAGCAAAAAGACAGTCTTTTAAAAGCTTTAAATACCGCGAAGCAGGATACTCAAAAAATAAATGTCTTAAACTTACTTTCAAAAGATTTTAATCGTAACGATCCTTCACAAACTTTTGCTTATGCACAACAGGCAAATAAATTAGCCTTAAAGAACAACTACGTTCCTGGTATTGCAAATTCGTATTGCAACCTTGGCATGTATTTTCTTTATACAAACAACAACGACTCGGCTTTAATTTGTTTTAATAAGGGACTTGTTATTACAAATAACATAAAATTTACAGCCATTCATGCAAATCTTCTTAAAAGAAAAGGTGTTGTTTATTATTACAGTGGCGCTACTGATAGTGCACTTTTTTATTACAAACGTTCATTAGCTCAATACGAAAGCATTAAGGATAGCTTAGAAATAATAAAAATGCTTAACAACATTGGTTCGGTTTCTGCGAGAAAAGGAGACCTTGACGATGCTATTTTTTATTTTTTAAAATGCCTTCGTTTTGATGAGAGTAAAAATGACACTAGAAATGTTGCATTAGATTATAATAATTTAGGATCTATGTTTACTCAAAAAAGAGATTTTAAGAGTGCTGAAAATTACCTGCAACGTGCATTGCAGATAAGACTGTTATTAAAAGACTCTGTAATGCTTGCAAGTACCCGGTTAAATTTAGGCCATGTTTATCATGATAAAAAAGAGTTTAAAGCCTCTCTTGATCAATATTTTGAAGCCATTCATTTATTAAATAAGAACAAAAATCCTTATGATTACGCCATGGTGGTTAACAATATTGGTTTGTCTTATTTTGATTCAGGAGATCTTGATAATGCTTTAAAATATTACACAGAGTCTCTTGACCTTAAACGCCAAACTGCTGATAAAAGCGGTTTAGCAAGTACATTAGGGAATTTAGGCACGATATATTATAACAAAAAGAACTTTTCAAAAGCTATTGAATATTATTCTGAATCAGAAATTATCGCTTTTGAAACCGGAGATCTAAGCTACCAGGTAAATGCATTATATAATCTGCACAACTGTTATCTTTTTTCAAATAAAACAGATCTCGCTAAAGAAGCTTTTGAAAAATATGTGAGGTTAAAAGATAGTATGTATAATGCAACCAGCTCGGGACAAATAGCTGAAATGCAAACCAAATACGAAACAGAAAAAAAAGAAAAAGAGAATCTTGAATTAAAACAAAAAACCGAAGTACAACAATTACAATTAGAAAATGAGAATCAGCAAAGAAAAAATCAATTAGCAATAGCTTTAGTGATCGTGATCTTAATTGCGGGTACTTTTTTATTTATTTATAACCGCAAAAAACAACAACAAAAAGCTGAGCTCGCGGATGCCGAAAAGTTACGCTTTAAAGATGTGATCGAAGCTGAAGAAAAAGAACGCTCGCGAATTGCACAGGAGTTGCATGACGGATTGGGTCAATTACTTTCTGCTGCCCGCTTAAATGTAGCAAGTCTTGAAGATTCTGTAATTGAAGAAGATAAGACAAACCTTGATCGCGCTTTAAAAATTCTTGACGATGCCTGCGTTGAAATAAGAAGCATCTCACATAATATGATGCCAAATGCATTGATCCGTTTAGGTTTAATTCCTGCAATAAACGAGGTAGTTGATAATATCAATTCAACCAAAGGTCTTAAAATAGATTTCTCTTCTAATTTTGATGAGTCTCTTGGTAAATCTTTGGATATAACAGTTTACAGGGTTATACAAGAGGTTTTAAATAATATGATCAAACACGCCAAAGCTGACCATATTAATATGTCGATAACAAAGACCGGCGGCGATCTTGAAATAAGCATGAAAGATAACGGCATTGGCTTTGACACAGATAAGCTAAAAGACAGTAAAGGTATGGGCTGGAAGAACATCTTCTCACGGGTCTCTATGTTGGATGGCAATATAAAACTGGAATCAGAACCACAAAAAGGAACAATGGTTTATATTAAACTAAAATTAAAGAATGGATAAGGAATTAAAAATAGTAATTGCCGACGATCATCAGATGTTTATTGACGGGATCAGATCACTTCTAAAAAAAGAAACGCAATTAAATTTTGTGCACGAAGCTTTAAATGGCGAAGACGCTTTTTCTTATCTCAGCAAAAATGAAGTTAATCTTTTAATTACAGATATAAGTATGCCCGGCATGAGCGGAACTGAGCTTACAAAAAAAGTAAAAGCAGAATTTCCCGAAATAAAAGTTTTGGTATTAACCATGTTCAACGATCCCGCCATTATTAACGACATTCTTCAATCAGAAGCGGAAGGTTACATTTTAAAAAATACTGGTAAGCATGAATTGCTTTCTGCCATCAACAAAATAATGGATGACGGCACTTTTTATAGCAATGAGGTAATGAACCTGATGCTAAAACACAATAAGAAAAAAAGCATTCTCACAGAAACAAAAGAAGAATTAACCACCCGCGAATTAGAGATCCTTAAATTAGTTTGCGAAGAATTTACCACCGCCGCTATTGCCGAAAAATTATTTATTAGCCCGCGAACAGTTGAAACCCACCGAAAGAATATTATTGAAAAAACAAAAGTAAAAACCATTATTGGTCTTATTAAATATGCTTTCGAAAACAATATTGCAAGTTAAAATACCTAAGCTTCGCAATTAAAAATACCTAGCAC
>JBDSFC010000540.1:0-4500 GCA_039919745.1 Bacteroidia bacterium
TCTGCGTTCTTTGTTTAAAGATGAAGTTCGCCGTGCAGGCAGAGCATTAAATATGGATGAAGCTTTATTAGGCCGTCATCCTTTTCCTGGTCCGGGTTTAGCAATTCGTATACTTGGAGATATCACACCTGAAAAAGTACAAATTGTACAGGATGTGGATGCTATTTTTATTGAAGGATTAAAATCTCATAATTTATATAATACCGTTTGGCAAGCCGGCGCTATTTTATTAAATGTGCAAAGTGTTGGTGTAATGGGTGATGAAAGAACTTATGAAAACGCAGTTGCCCTAAGAGCCGTTTCTTCAACAGATGGTATGACTGCAGATTGGGTTCATTTACCTTATGAATTTCTTGCAAAAATGAGCAACGAAATTATTAATAAAGTAAAAGGCGTAAACAGGGTTGTCTATGATATCAGCTCTAAACCCCCGGCTACTATTGAGTGGGAATAATAATTAAGATTTTTTGATTTAAGATATAAGATTTAGGATTAATGATAAACACCAATTTGAATAAATATTTTTTGTCCTGCATCATTTGTCTTGTATCATTTATCATTTCTGCACAAACAAAATCTACCAACATTCAAAATATTGATGGCAAACAATACTACATTCACAAAGTAGAAAAAGGACAAAGTTTATATTCCATTACAAAATTATATAATGTTGGGCTCGATGAATTGTATGTTTCTAATCCTGAATTAAAAGATGGCGTAAAAGCCGGGCAGGAAATAAAAATATCAACCGGTTATGCAACGGTAAAGCCTGTTATAACTACACCGGTAAATACAAATGTCACAGGTCAGCCCGATACATCAAGGTATTTTACTTATAAAGTAAATAAAGGTGAAACTGTTTATGCGATCACCAAAAAATTTAATTTAACAGAAGCGCAGTTAAACGCTTTTAATCCAAATTTAGCAAGCCAGGGCTTAAAAGATGGCCAGTTAATTGCTATTAGCGAAAAAAACAAACGCAAACCAGGCAAAGAGGTTTTTGTAACAACACAAACTATAACAAGTATTGATACTTCAAGATCAAAAGTAGTTACAAAAGCGAATAAGCCAAGCTACAACATTGCACTTGTATTACCATTTAAGCTGGATCAAACTTTAGCGTTGGATATTTCATACATGGCAAAGAACAAAACAAATTTTCCTGTTGTATCTTCTTACGCCCTTGATTTTTATTTAGGATTTAAAAATTCCATTGATTCTTTAACAGGAAAAGGTTTTGAAATTAATTTAGAGTTGTATGATGAAGATGATAGAGATTCTTTAAAGCACACACAATTACTAAATGATCTTAAACCAAAACAGATCGATTTTATTTTTGGTCCGCTATACGCCAACGGTTTTAAATCTATCGCGCAAAAAGCAAAAGAATTAAATATTCCAATTATCACACCAATAACACAGCAAAACAAAATGTTGTTCAATAATGTGTATGCTTCTAAAACTAATCCTTCGCAGTTTACTTTACTAGAAAGTCTAGCGGATTATTGTATTGATTCTTTAATAAATAACAACGCAAAAATATTTTTAGTTTCGGCTTTTCAAAAAGATGTTAAAGAAGTTGCCTATGTAGAAGCTTTCAAAAAATATTACAACGATAAACAAAAAGCATTGGGCAAATCAGCTAAAGACACCGTCACCATTGTAAAAGGATTGGATGGCATTAAAAGTGGCTATATGCCAAATGCGAAAAATATTATTATTACGCTAAGCACCAACCAGGTATTTATTGCAGGCTTTACAACACAGCTGGCAATTTTTGCCGATAAAAAAGACATTACTTTGTGCGGCTGGGAAAATACAACTACCATTGATAATATTGACCAGGAATATTTAAATCAATTAAACTTTACTTTTCCAAATCAATACAATATAAATAATACCGCAGCTTTTAGCTCTTTGATAGCCAATTATAAATTAACTATGGATTCTTATCCAACTGATTTTTATTTTATTGGTCATGATATTGCCAGTTATTATTTAAAAAATTTGAAAGAATGGGGACCTAATTTTGTATTTAACCTCAACAATCTTTCGGGCGAAACAAATTATATGCGCTTTAAATTTTACAGGCCTGATAATTCTACGGGCTTTGATAATCGCGGCGTTTATATCTTTAAATACAACAACTACCAGCTGCAAAAAACCGGATGGAAATAAATAAAGAAACCATTACAGGATGGTTAAAGAATTTACAGGATTCCATTTGCAAGTCACTTGAAGAAGCTGACGGAAAATCAAAATTTGAAGAAGAGAACTGGGTACGCGAAGAGGGCGGTGGCGGAAGAACACGCATAATTAAAGAAGGCAATGTAATTGAAAAAGGTGGCGTTCTGTTTAGTGCAGTTAGTGGAGAGGCTCCCGGTTTTTTATTTAAAGAACAAGAACACAGCGTAGCTAAAACTAATTCAGACAGCAAACCACAATTTTTTGCAACCGGCGTTTCTATTGTCATCCATCCCAAAAACCCTATGGTTCCTATCATTCACATGAACATTCGTTACTTCGAGATGGATGGTGGTGTAAAATGGTTTGGTGGTGGCATTGATCTTACACCACATTATATTTTTGAAGATGATGCAAAGTTCTTTCATACACAATTAAAAAATGTATGCGATAACCATCATAAAAATTATTATTCAAAATTTAAAAAGTGGGCCGATGATTATTTTTATATTAATCATAGAAAAGAAACCCGAGGTATTGGCGGCATATTTTTTGACCGTTTAAATACAGATACTGAAATGAGTTTTGAAAAAAACTTTGCTTTTTGGCAGGATGTCGGAAAAGCCTTTGCTCCAACGTATACAGAGCTTATTAGCAGAAACAAAAACAAATCCTTCACCGAAAAAAATAAAGAATGGCAATTACTTCGTCGCGGCCGTTATGTTGAATTTAATTTGGTTTACGATAAAGGAACTAAATTTGGTTTGGAAACAAATGGCCGTGTAGAATCTATTTTAATGAGCCTTCCAAAAATGGCCGGGTGGGAATACGATTTTAAACCGGAAAAAAATTCTGAAGAAGAAAGAACACTTTCTTTATTGAAAAAAGGAATTGATTGGGCTTGATCTCAACTCAAAAAAATTAACCACATAGAAACATCGTTTTTCATTATACATTGCGCCAAAGAAAGTCATAGCTTTTCTTTGTCTAAGACAAAGAAACTATGTAAACTCAAAAATAATTGCTTAGTTAAATTAATTCTATGTGTCTATGTGGTTAAAAAATCGAAAGCGCTTCGACTCCGCTCAGCATGACAGAGAATAAAACTAATGTCTGTGTTTCATGATCACAAAAAGCATGAACAGAACCGGTACTGAGCTTAATACCATCCCCAAATAACCTTTAGGATATTTCTCTTCTTCGTAATAATATTTTGTATTTAAAAAAACATTTATTCCCGAAATAATAAACCCTAAAATACCTACAGCTATTCCGTAAAATGCAAATTGTATCCTGTAAATAGAAAGTGCAGCTAAAGCTCCTATAATAACAGAAAGATATCCTAAGATCTTATATACGAGTTTGTGGCTCATTATTCGGCGTAATAGGTCATTAAACGCCTGCGTAACTTACTGGCATAGGTTTGACATTGCCAGTCGGTATGGTTATTTGTAGAGTTAATGCATTTACCGTATTGACGAACGCGGTATTTCATTTCTTCTCCCAGCAAATTAAACAACTCTAATGCTTCATCAAAATCGGCAGCATTGTCTTTTATACGTGCAAAGTGATCTTCCAGACTTTGATCCAAAACGGTTTGTGGCTTGTGCCCTTTACGTAAAGCCATTGCATAACGGTCTTTTACAATAAATGCTTCCGCGCTTGAATTTAAGAAACGCTCCTTAATTTCAGGAGGCATATCATAATCATTCTCTAACTCATAGTTCCACTCATCTTTATACCTGTGTTCCAAATATAAATGTGGAGCAGCAAATACGTGTTTCCAATCAATTGGGTATTGCCATAAATTAAAACGACGAGAATTATTTCCAAGATCAATGATCTTAAATGTTTTTTTAGTTGGAAGGATGCGACTTCCGCGTCCTATCATTTGATGATAAAGCGTTAATGATTTTGTAGCACGATTTAAAATGATCGTTTCCACTTCCGGCTCATCAAATCCTGTAGTTAAAATACTTACTGATGTTAACACGCCATCTTTTGTATTACGAAACCATTCTAAAGTTTCAGCGCGATCTTTATCACTGAATGTACTATCCAAATGCCTTACAGGGTAACCTTTCTTTTTAAAAGTTTCGTAAACAGCGCGGCTGGTTAAAATACCGGCGTTAAAAATTAAAGTTTTTGTGCCCAATGATACTTCCTCGTAAGCTTCCAATAACTTACTCTGCATCATGGTTTGTGTATATAATGTTTCGTGAGAACCAACTGTAAATTCTCCTGTAGTACCAATGCGTAATGAACTTAAATTAACATCGTACGAATAAGTAACACCTTCGCATAAATAACCTTGCT
>JBDSFC010000583.1:0-8074 GCA_039919745.1 Bacteroidia bacterium
TCCGAAAAAATTGATGTTTCTTTATTTTTTACCTGGCTAATTGAAAATTACCCTGAAAGTGTAATGAAAATTAAAGCTAATCCAAAATTACAGTTTGATTTTAAATAAAAATATTTTTTTACCCGTATTCATGTCATGAAAAATACGATCATAGAAAGATCCGGCGAGGAAGCTTATGATTTTATTTCGGGATTTGTAAACCTGGATAGTTTAAATACTATTGTTGTTTCAACAACGAATGAATTTAACATCGTTAACAATCCAAATAAGTACTCTGCAATTGTAAACCTTAGCCGTGTAAATAATATAAGGTTTATAAATAAATTTTTCGAAAAAATTAATGGCAAGTTAGATAACGGGAATTTTTTTATTGGATGTTTCGAAACTTTTTCGGCTAGGCGTTCGAAAAAATGGATAAACAAAATACCAATAATACGCAGTATTTATTTTGGCATTGAGTTTATTTTCTCGAGGGTTTTTCCAAAAGTGTGGGGTTTAAAAAAACTATATTTCTTTTTTACGCAGGGAAGAAATCGTTTGCTTTCGAAAGCAGAAGTTTTAGGAAGATTAGTGTGTTGTGGGTTTGATATTGTTGAAACAAAAAGCGTTAAAGGAAAACTTTATTTTGTTACTAAAAAGAAGAAAGAGCCAGAGTTTAATATGTCGCCGTCTTACAGTTTATTATTTGGCATGAACAGGGTTGGAAAACATGGTAAAATAATAAAAGTATATAAATTTCGTACCATGCATCCGTATTCGGAATATTTGCAGCAGTATATGATAAAAACAAATGGTTATGATAAGGATGGGTATGGTAAGATTAATAATGATTTTAGAACCACGAGCTATGGTAAATTTTTGAGAAAATATTGGCTGGATGAGATCCCGCAGATAATAAATGTTTTAAAAGGTCAAATGAAAATTGTTGGTATAAGGCCATTAAGTCAAACTCGGTTTGATCAATTTCCGGATGATTTTAAGGAGGAAAGGAAAAAGCATAAGCCAGGATGTATTCCGCCTTATGTGGCATTATTAATGTCGAGCGAAACCGAAAATATTGAGGCTGAAAGAATTTATATTGAAGAAAAAAAGAAACGACCTTATTCAACTGATATAAAGTACTTTTTTTTGGCAATTTATAACATTCTTTCCGGCAAAATAAGAAGCGCATAAATAGCAATAAAAATCAAATAATAATGCGTAATTTCACACATCAAAAAAGTAAAAATCTGAACCTGCTTATGAGAACGGCAAAAAAAACCGTAAAAAATAATATCATTCTTTTTCTGTTATGCGGCGGTTTAATGCTTGCCTGTACTTCAAAAAAAAATCTCATTTATTTTCAGGGTAGCCCTGATGCATCAACAGAGGCAAATAAAAATTATAGTCCGGTTTTGCATTCTGATGATCTGCTTTCAATTACAATAATGGGAGCTGATGTTGATGCGGTAAAGCCTTTTAATTTACCTGTTACCCTACTAAATAATAATAATATTGGAAGTTACACCCAGGGTAATCCAACGCCGCCCGGTTATCTTATTGATGCCTCGGGTAATATTGATTTTCCCGTAGTTGGTAAAATAAAAGTGGGAGGTTTATCTAGAGGCGCGGCAATTGAACTTATTAAACAAAAATTAGATGGCAATACTGATAGCGCTTTAGTAAAGAACCCAAATGTAAATATTCGTATATTAAATTATAAAGTAACTGTTTTGGGCGAAGTTCGTAATCCAGGTACATTTACAATTCCAAACGAAAGAATTACTTTGCCCGAAGCTTTGGGAATTGCAGGAGATCTTTTAATTACCGGTGTAAGAAAAAATGTTTTAGTGCTCAGGGATATTGATGGAAAGAAATCGGAAACCAGAGTTGATCTTACTTCAAAAAATTTATTTTCATCACCTGTTTATTATCTTAGTCAAAACGATATTGTTTATATAGAGCCTAACCGCGCGAAAATAAATTCATCAGTAGTTAATGCAACTAATATAAGCCTGGTTGTTTCGGTAATTTCTTTATTGGTTACTATGGCAGTATTATTTACACAGAAATAATTAAAAAATGGAATTAGAACAGTATAATTTTTCTGTTGAACAAAATCAAGAAAGTACTTTAAAGGATATCCTCTTAAAATATCTTTACCATTGGAAATGGTTTATATTAAGTGTTGCTGTGGCTTTATTTTTAGGGTATTATTACCTGCGTTTTCAAACACCTTTATACGAAGTAAGTGCAACAATATTAATTAAAGATGATAAAAAAGGAGGAGCTCTATCTGAATTATCTGCTTTTGAAGATCTTGGAATACTTAAGAATAACAGCAATATTGATAATGAAATAGAGATCTTAAAATCGCGTTCGTTAATGACCTTGGTTGTAAATGAGCTTAAATTAAATATTTCTTATTATGATAATGGTTCACCAATAGAAAAAGAGCTATTTCATAGGTCAGATATTGGTCTTAATTTTATTGCTAAAGATTCTGCTCTCGCAAAAGCTAGTGCAGAATGGATAATTAGTATAAAATCTCCTGTTAAATTTGTTTTGCTTAATAAAGTAGGTGATGTAAAAGGTTCTTATAATTTTGGCGATGCAATTGATGTAGGATTTGGAAAAATGATCATTACGCCATCAGCATTGTTTACTGAAAAAAGCGTTGGGAAAGATATTCGTGTTATTATTTCCCCAACCGATGCAGTAGTTGACAAATACATTTATTCAATTAAAATTAACCCTGTAAACAAAACTTCAAACGCAATTACTATTAGCTTAAGAGATCCTTCAAAAGAAAAAGCGGCAACTATTGTAGATAATTTAATTAAGCAACATAATCTTGATGCGATCGCAGATAAAAACCAGGTAAGTAAAAATACTGCTGATTTTATTAATGAAAGGATCAAATTTATTACTTCAGAATTATCTGAAGTAGAAGGTGAGGCAGAAGATTATAAAACAAAACATAAATTAGTTGATGTTCAATCTGAGGCAGGTTTGTTTTTAAAGACCAGTAGCGAAAACGAATTTTGTATTCTTGAAACTTCAACTCAAATAAGTATAGCCAACTTTATGTTTGACTATATTCAAAAACAAACCAAGTTATCTGATCTTATTCCTTCTAATTTAGGATTAAACGATCCCACAATAGCTTCAATGATCGCTGAGTATAACAAATTGGTATTAGAACGTAATCGGATCTTAAAAAACTCGAGCGAAAAAAACCCTGTAATAATAAATATTGACGCTCAATTAACTGATATAAGAAACAATTTAAAAGAAAGTCTTAATAATTTTAGGAGTTCATTATCAATAAAATTAAAAGAATTAAACAAACAGGAAGGCGGCATAAATTCAAAAATTGCCACTGTGCCAAGATATGAAAGAGAATATAGAATTATTCAAAGACAACAACAAATTAAAGAAGCGCTTTATTTATACTTATTACAAAAGAGAGAAGAAACAAATATTGCTTTAGCTGTAACAGTAGCAAATGCTAAAATAATAGATACCGCGTATACAAATGGCGAAACAGTTGCGCCTAAAAAACAAATAATATACCTCGCAGCCTTTTTATTAGGCTTGGTTTTGCCAATTGTTATTTTATATATACTCGATCTTTTAGATACTAAAGTGCATGGAAAAAAAGATATTGATAAAGTAAATATTCCTTTTCTTGGCGATATACCTCAATCTTCATCTAAAGAAAAGCTGGTAGTTATTGCCAATAACCGATCTAATATTGCAGAAGCATTTAGATTATTAAGAACAAATATTGAATTTATTAATAGCAGCAATAAAGGTAAAAGCAAAACAGTATTTGTTACTTCTACAATTGGTAAAGAAGGAAAATCATATATCGCATTAAATACAGCGGCAAGCTTTGCTTTATCCGGTAAAAAAACTTTATTGATAGGAACGGATCTAAGAGCGCCGAAAATACTGGCATATTTAGGCCTTGCAGATAAAAAAGGTTTAACAAATTACATTACAGATTCTGATATTAAGTTAAGTGAAGTGATATTTAGTATGCCTAACGTAACTAATTTCGATATTCTTCCTTCGGGTCCAATACCGCCAAATCCGGCAGAATTATTGATGAACCCGAAAATCAAAGAGATGTTCGAGTATGTTAGGAACGAATATGAATATATTATAGTTGATACAGCACCTGTTGGTTTAGTTGCAGATACATTGCTGATCAATGTGTATGCAGATTGCACTGTTTTTGTGGCAAGGGCTAACTACCTGGATAAGCGTTTACTTCGTATCGCAGAATCTTTAAACAGAGAAAAACGTCTTCCAAATATGGCCGTTCTTATTAATGGTTCAGATTATAAGAGAGGTTATGGTTATGGCTATGGTTACGGCTATGGTTACGGCTATGGTGGTTATGGTTATGGCAACGAAAAACAAAAGCCTAAATGGCGGGAATTTTTACGGATATAGACTTAATTCTAAATTTTTAAAAAAGGCATATTCTTAACAAATATGCCTTTTTTCATTTTAAAATTTATAGAATTTACTCATTTGACCCATACATCTCTTCATTAAAGTCCTGAAATTGGGGGCTTACGATTTTTTTTGTATATTTACTAAAACATTCTGGCATGAAAGTATTACTTAAAGCAGTTTTTCTGCTTTTCTTTGTATTTATAACAAATTCTTCTTTTTGTCAGGAGCCACTTGTTACTGATAAAATTGAAGATAAAGTTGTAATCGGTTTCCCTGGAATTACAACAACACAGTTAAACCTGATCAAAGAAAAATTTCTTGCAAATAATGCAATTTTAACCGCTAAATATATTACCGGAGATCATAATTGTATGCTAATTACGTTCGATATTAATTCAAAACAATTTTCTGTATACGGTGAAGTATTAAAAACTATTAGCCAGCATTATGACATTGATAATTGTTATTTTAAGCCAACAACAGCTTATGCAGAGATACTTGGGAATGTTGGCAATGCAACAGTTTTTGATTTAAAGTAAACCTATGAATAAATTTTTTCGAATATTTTTTCTTTTGTTTTTCATTGGTTCATTAACTAAAGCTCAAACCGTTTATTTAATGAATAGCACGACAGAAAATTTAACCTGCCCAACGACAGGCGTTTTTTATGATAGTGGTGGGGCAGCTGGTAATTATGGTAACAGTCAGAATTTTACAAAAACATTTAATGCTCCTGCGGGGAGTTGTTTAAGGTTTCAATTTACCGGACTTAGTACCGAAAGCTGTTGCGATCAATTGAGAATTTATGATGGGCCAACGGTTGGCAGTCCTATCCTTGGAAATTTTTTTGGTGGCGCTAATCCCGGAGTGATTATTCCGAGTGGTGCCGCAGTAACTTTTAGTTTTCATTCCGATGGTTCTACAAATAGTTCAGGGTGGACCGCTTCTATAACCTGTTTAAGCAATTGTACCGGTACGCCAAATCCCGGAGTAGCATCTTTTGTTTCAGTTTCTTGCCCACCAAGTAGTAGTTTTGTTACCCTTAGCAGTGCCGGCGCGACTCAGGCCTGCGGCATAGCTTATAACTGGCAATCAGCTCCGGCTTTATCCGGCCCGTGGACCAATATTGCCGGAGGTACTACAAATCCTTTTTCTACAACATATACTTCTAATCCTATATTTTACAGGATGAGAGCACAGTGTAACTCTCTTAATACTATTTACACAAATACCTTATCTCCGACAACATCAACTATTCCATGCGGCCTTTCAACATATGTCCCATCTACAACTCCCTATACTTTTGATGTTTTTGCCGGTACCACATTGCCAACAACAGATGATGTATTATTTGCTACCACTGTTAATTTTGGTTTCCCATTTTGTTTTTCGGGTACGCAATATTGGGGAGGTTATGTTGCATCTAATTGCGCTTTTGTTTTCGACGCAGTACCATGTTATCCTAATATTTTAGTAAGTACTTATGCTGCAGGAGGGGTAGGTACCGGTTATACAATTCCAAATACTGGGGCTCCTGATAATAATTCATCTATCCCACGTAATGCAATTTTAGCTCCATGGCAAGATACTGATCCAAGTCTTGGAGGCGTAATGCGCTATGCCACCCTTGGGGTGGCTCCAAATAGAAGATTTGTTGCTTCTTGGGAAAATATCCCGATGTATTCATGTGGGACAGCTCAACCTGGGATTTATTATACCGGGCAGGTTAAATTGTTTGAGACAAGCAATAATATTGAGATCCATATTGGTAATAAGGGCTGTTGTGTTGGATGGAATGGCCAGGATGCAGTTTTAGGCTTGCATAATTATGATGGGACGGTCTATATTCCACAAGTAAATGCAACGGCACATAATGCACCTACTAACTGGACAATGACTAACACAGCTTACCGTTATATATCGCCATGTGCGGCAGCGGGCGGGCCTTGTCTTACTTTACCAACCAATTTTAAATCTTTTTATGGCCAACAAATAGAAGCAACTAATAAATTAAGCTGGGAAACTTCTGTAGAGGAAAATATTTCGGAATTTATTATTGAAAGAAGCAGTGACGCAATTAATTTTACCGAAGCCGGAAGAGCTTTACCAAATAACCGACCTTCAAAATATGATTTTAATGATAATACATTTAAACCAAGTATCGTTAATTATTATAAAATTACAGCTTTAGGAACAGATGGAAAAAGAAATAGCACTTATGTACTTCCTATTGAAGGTAATTATGAAGATTTGAATATGTCTGAAATATACCCTAACCCCGTTAAAGATAATTTTACAATTACGTTTACTGCAAAGACAGAAATACAGACAGAAATTATTATTAAAGATATGTTTGGGCGCATAGTAAAAACATCTCACCATTCACTAAGCGGTGGAAATACGAAAACGATCATCAATTGTCCGGAATTAAATCAGGGTATTTATATTGTTGAAGTCTTAAGCGAAAACAAAATTATTTCGCAACAAAAATTAATTGTTGTAAAATAAAACACACAATTCCACTCCAAGTTTTTTCAGTCAAATTATTATTTCTTTGGTAGACATAAACTGATAAATATTCATTAAAGAAAAATTTAATTGATCCACAAAGCCTTTAATGAATTTACAATTGTCATATCATAATAGTTTTCAAAGCAACTACACATATTAATATCCTGCATATAAATTTTTATAATTTTTTTGCTACATAAAAAAAGCCATTCTTTTTATAGAATGGCTTTTAAAATTTAATTGAGAATATTATTTCTTTAATGCAGGTTTACCGGATAAAGGTTTTAGTTTGTAAACAACACCAATAGAATGGTGAAGATAGTTTGATTTACCACCACCTTTTAATGCAAATTTACCAACGCTTTGCAAGCTAAGGCCAAAGCCTTTGTAGATCCAAAAATTCATTCCAAGCCCTAAATTGGTTGTCCCTGTACTTGTTTGAGTAGATTTAACTACAGAGCGGTATGTAAAACCATAGCCCGCAGTTAAAAATGGATCCCAAAAACTTGGATGAAGAAACAAAGTTTCAAAATGATACCTGATATTTAGATCTGCTGAAAAAAAAGTGCCGGACTTTAATTGTAATTTATTATCTACTGTTGAATTCGCTTTATATCCTGTGTAAGCAAGTTCAGTTTGTAAGCTCCAACCTTTTTTAAGGTATGCTTCAGCTGTTAGTCTGCTTGGAAAGGGTGTTAATTGCCAATTTTTTGTATCAAATTTAAATTGGTATTCTTTACCGTTATCTATTACAATATGCTCACTTAAACCAAAAACAAGTGTCGTGTTTTTTATTCTTTGTGCTAACGTTTGTGCGTTGGTAGTATTAACCGCAATAACCGCAAGAAGAGAAAGTGATATAGTTTTAAATGAATTCATTTTTTTATTAATGTTAGAATAAATTAACGGGATTATTTAACTGTTTTTAGGAAAGTATAACGTCTTCCAAGTTTACCCGGACGATTACCCATTCCGTATTCAAACCTGTAAACAATTCCAACGGAATGATGAAGGTAATTTGAAGTCCCTTCTACTAAAGAAAATTTTGCAATACTCTGCACGTTAAACCCAAGGTTTTGGTATATCCAAACATTAAAACCCAAACCTAAATTAG
>JBDSFC010000022.1:0-3351 GCA_039919745.1 Bacteroidia bacterium
GGTAAGAAAAGGCCACTGTTATTTAATGTGTCGTTGGTAATATAAACCGGTAGTTTAAATTTTTTGGATAACACTTCTACACCACGAATGTGATCTGAATGTTCGTGCGAAATAAAAATGGCTTTTACTTTATCCATTGTCAAACCTAAACGCTCCATGCGTTTAACGGTCTCGCGACAAGAAATGCCAACATCTATTAATACAGCCTCGCTGTTGTTACCAACATAATAGCAATTACCATTGCTTCCTGAATTTAACGAGGTTATAAAAAGCGACATCTGATACAAAGAAACTGAATTTTCAATAATAAAAACCATGTGCTCTTCAATTTTACGAGAAACATATCTCCCTGCATATGGCTGCTTCTCAAGCAGGGCGCCAAAATGTTCATTACTTGTTTAAATTAATTGCTCAAAAAAGCGTTTCACAACATTGGCTTTACATAAAAAATAAATTGCGGTAACAAAGTCACTCTACCTTTAATATGGTTATGGTTGTTCTATATAGTTAATTGTCCGCAAGCCGACATCAAAACAAAAGTAATGATGGGATACGGTTTACAAAGGTCTGAAAGGGTTACTTTAAAAAGCCGGGTTATGGGATCCGGCTTTTTTATTTTCATTAATCTGCAAATTAAATTAATTGATAATCAGTCATTTAATTCATTTAAGTGTAAAATATACACTTTGATGTTTGGGATATTGTTTTTCCTCATACCTTTGTGTTAGAATTACACTAAGAATGAAACAGAACACAAAATATCAATACGAATTTCCAAGGCCTGCTTTAGCAACCGACTGTGTTATTTTTGGTTTTGACGGCGGCGAATTAAAATTGCTTTTACTTGAGCGCGAAAAAGAACCTTTCAAAAATAAATGGGCTTTACCTGGCGGTTTTGTTTTTGAAGATGAAACAACTGAAATTGCTGCAAAAAGAATTCTTACAGAAAAAGCCGGTGTAAAAAATATGTTCATTGAACAGTTGTATACCTTTAGTGAAGTTGACAGGGATCCCCGCGAACGTATTATTTCAGTGGCTTACTTTGCTTTAGTGAACAAACACCAATACACATTAATGGCCGGTCGTGATACTGTAACTGCTGAATGGTTTGAATTATCCAGCTTACCAAAACTGGCTTTTGACCATGGTAAAATTGTAAAAACAGCCATTCAACGTTTAAAAGGAAAAGTATCTTACCAGCCAATTGGTTTTGAATTATTGGATGAAAAATTTACCTTAACACAGCTACAATCGCTTTACGAAGCCATACTTGAAACACCAATTGATAAACGCAATTTCAGAAAGAAAATTTTAGGAATGGGGTTTTTAAAAGCGCTTAACGAAAAAGAAAAGAATGTTGCAAGAAAAGCAGCGCGCTATTATAGCTTTGATAAAAAAACATATAAAGAACTAACACAAAAAGGATTTCACTTTGAATTATAAAAATCATGAAAACAATAAACTTATTTGCATCGAATGACCTGGTTGAATTAAAAAAATTCGCAGGTGGCGAAAATCACGTTAAATTTTTAAGCACTTTTTCTGAAAATGATAAAGTAACTATTCAAACACGTTTAAATTCTTCGGATGATGTGATGAACCTTTGCCTGGCCGTTGACGCACTTCGCAATATGAACGTTAACCATATTGAAGCATTCATTCCATACATTCCCTATGCACGACAAGATAGGGTTATGGTTCCCGGAGAGCCTTTATCCATAAAAGTGTTCGCGAAAATTTTAAATAGCTTAAATTTAAATAAAGTAACGGTGTTTGATGCGCACAGTGATGTATCGGTTGCTTTAATTGAAAATTGCAATAATATTCCAAATCACCAGATGGTAAAACATTTTTTGAAGGAATTAAAATTATCAGATTTTGTTTTGGTCTCTCCCGATCTTGGCGCTTATAAAAAAGTAGATAAGCTGGCCCAAAAAGTTGACTACAAAGGTGAAATAGCAACAGGCATAAAAGTTCGTGACCTTGCAACCGGGCAAATAATTAAAAGTGATGTTAACACTAACAATCTTAGAGGGAAAGCCTGTATTGTGATAGACGATATTTGCGACGGTGGCAGAACTTTTATTGAATTGGCTACAGCATTGAAAGCAAAAAACGCCGGCGACCTTTATTTTATTGCTTCACACGGCATCTTTAGTCATAATGCAATTGACCGTTTAAAAGAAGCGGGTTACAAAAATGTATGCAGCTCTAATTCTATCTCAGAAAAAAGTAGCGACGATTTTTATAAACAGTATAATGTGTTTCAGTCATGAGTCGCTATTTAAGTTTTGATAATACATACAGCCGCTTAAAAGAAGAGTGGAATAAATATGGCAAAATAATTGTAGCTTATGATGTGGACAGTACTGTTTTACCGTTTCATGAGCATGAAGCAAATGATGATTACACAACTATTCATAATTTGATAAAAGATCTGCACCAATTAAATTGCACACTTATTGTTTTTACCGCCGCAGAAGAAAATCGTTGGGACACAATAAAAGAAAAACTAAAAAAAATAGACCTACCCTATCATTATTTTAATCAGTCACCACCCGAAATCCCTGGCCTGGTTGCAAAAGGAAAAGTATATGCCAATATTTACCTGGATGACAGGGCAAGTTTATATGCATCAGTAGAATTATTACAAAAATTAATTAACGAAATAAAAACAAAAAAATATGAAAATTAATCCCTTAATGTTGATCGACTTTTATAAAGCAGATCACCGTAGACAGTATCCTGAAGGAACAGAAATGGTATATTCGAATTTTACGCCCCGCAAATCGCGCCAGGCCGATAACGATAAATTAGTGTTTTTTGGTTTACAGTATTTGGTAAAAGAATATTTAGTGAAACAATGGAACGAAGGTTTTTTTAATGTGCCTAAAGAAAAAGTAATGGCAGATTATAAACGCCGTATGGATAATGCATTAGGTAAAGACAGTATTCCTGTTGAACATATTGCTGAGTTACACGATCTTGGTTATTTACCTTTAATAGTAAAAGGTTTACCTGAAGGAAGTATTGTTGGTCCAAAAATTCCGGTAGTAACCGTTTATAATACACAACCAAAATTTTTCTGGCTTACAAATTACCTTGAGTCGTTAATGTCTGCTATTTTATGGAAGCCTGCAACAAGCGCTACTACTGCTTTTCAATACCGAAAAGTATTTAACGAATACGCACGAAATACAGTGAGCGATAATAATATTGATTTTGTTTATTGGCAAGGACATGATTTTAGTTTTCGTGGAATGAGTGGTATTGAAGATGCCTGTATGAGTGCAGCAGGACATTTATTATCTTTTTATGGGACAGATACAGTACCTGCCATTGATTTTCACG
>JBDSFC010000023.1:0-3165 GCA_039919745.1 Bacteroidia bacterium
CTCTGAGCTGATCCCATATCCATTTACTAAAACACCTTTCACTTTAAATGTATCAGATGAGATAGCATATAGAATGCTTTCATCTGAAGGATCTGTTTGCCCTTCGAAACGAAAAAATTTATCAATATGAAAATCATCATGAAATAATTTCAGATCAATGCCAACACATTCAATACAATCCTGCTTAAGATTAAAATCTTCAGTATAACCTTGCTTACGCAATCCGTTAATTGCCTCTACTAATGTATCGTAGCTTTCCATAGTCCAAATTTTAAATTAATTTAATTTAATTATTTTTTAGTTTTTAATTTTTTGTAAATCAATATCATTAGCAGTATTAAAAAAATAAAAAACAAGAGTCCGGAAGCTACAGCGGCAAAGAAAGGAATCATACCGGCCATTTCATCATACGCTTGTCTACCGGTATGCGTGCACATACCCCAATAACCAAAGATTCCAAAGCCAATGGCAACAACTAAAATTATTCCAGCTAATACTTTCATTTTACTTTTGTCCAGGTGTCCCATTCACCGCCTGCATAATTATTTTCGATCGTATTTTTATTAATAGAAAAACGGGTAGTAAGTGTTTTCGATTCCAGGAATTTATCTATCATATAGGCCGCTTCTTTACTGGCTTTAAATTTCACAGAATCAACTTTTTGTTCAGTAATATCAAAAACAAGATCTGAACCTGAATTAACATTATCCAATGTTTGTTTCATTTTTCCAGAAACCTCTCCCTGGTAATTGGCAATCGGTTGCTTTTTTAAATTTGAATATGTGATCGAATAAAAACCTTTTATTGAATCCTGTATCTGAACCAGTTCTACTGAATGGCTAATTGTAAATTCTTTAAAGCGCGTAACAAACAAAGTATACTTTCCTGTATAATTTATTGCAGGCTCAGCTTCGGCTATCTTTTCTATTACTGTATCCTTAACAACGGGTACTACAGTTCCGGTTTCATTAACATTTTCCTGTACAGGTTCTACAATAACAACAGGTTTGTCTTCGGTGCAGGAAGATAAAATAAAAATAGACGCTATAACCGCAATGGTATTTTTTATCATGAGAGGTATAATTTATCCGTTTTGTAACTGCAAGCTAACTTAAAATTACAAAAAAACGTCTTCAAAAACTAAATTACATTTGTTTTGTTAATACTAAAATTAGCTATCTTTAGTAAATGAAAAGAACTCTTAGCTTGTTTATTACCTTACTTTTTATTTCTTTAAACTCCTTCTCTGATGTAATTGCGCCAAAAGAAGTACCTGATACAGTCTACACCGGCATTTACATTACAAGTATTCACGATATTGATTTTAAACAAAAAGAATATACTGTAAATCTGTGGCTTTGGTTAAAATATAAGAACAAGGATTTTGATTTTTTACAGAACCTTGAAGTACCACAGGCAAAAACGGTAACCAAGTCTTACTCTACCCTTGATACCACAGGAGATAGGATCTATATCTTAATGAAATTGCAATGTATAATGAAAGATTCCTGGAAGATCGGTAATTTTCCATTTGATCATCAAAAATTACGACTGTCTATAGAGAACTCGCAATTTGATTCCAACTCTTTGATCTTTGCGCCAGACAGACGTGGTAAACATTATGACGCCAAATTTACCCTTAACGGCTGGGCAATAGATACCTTTGCAATTTCAACCAAAATAAAAACATATGAGACTGCTTTTGGGGATGATGAACTCCCAACGCCTGAAGCAAAATACAGTCAGTTTAAAGTTAATATTGGAATTGAGCGCGAGGCAATGGGTTTGTTTTGGAAAATGTTTATTGGTATGTATGTGGCTTTCTTAATTGCGTTTGCCTGTTTTTTTATTCACGCAGATAGTATTGACTCGCGCTTTGGCTTAAGCGTTGGTGCTGTGTTTGCGGTAATAGGTAACAAGTATGTGATCGACTCTGCTTTACCGGAATCTTCTTCGTTTACTTTGGTAGATACTTTGCACGGCATTACCCTTGTATTTATTTTTACGGTAATAGTTTGTACGGTTTATACTTTAAAATTTATAAAAAACAACCAATTTGAAAAAGCAAAACGGTTTGATAAAAGAGCATCCTTGATTTTGTTTAGCATTTATATTTTATTGAATATATTTTATATTTGGAGAGCGAGTAGAGTTTAAAAACCTTTTATCCCGTTCTAACGTATATAGTTTAAATTGCATTGTATGAAAAAAACCACTTCTCTCCTATCACTACTTGCCTTTATTTTATTTTTCTTTAACGGAGAAAGCTTAAACTCACCAAAATGGTCGCATTTTGACGCAGAAATCTTTGCTCGGGCTAAAAAAGAAAACAAATTGGTATTGTTACATTTGCGCGCCAATTGGTGCCACTGGTGTCATGTGATGGAAGAAAAAACATACACCCAACCAAAGGTAATCTCATACCTCGAAAAAAATTATATTGCCTGTATGGAAGATCATGACGAAAGACAAGATCTTACAAGTTTATACTCAGAATACGGTTGGCCGGCTACTATTATTTTTGATGCCGATGGTAATGAGTTATTAAAACAACCGGGTTATATCCCAATGGATGAATTTTTAGAAACATTGGCCAAATTAAAAAAGAACCCAAAACCTCTTGCCGGTAGTACAGTGAATACAGATCCAAAATCAACTACGGAAACTTCCAAACAAGCGTCTATTACTGAATTAAAACGTTTATTTAAAAACTCTTTGGATATTGATGGTGGTGGTTTTGGATTTGGACAAAAATATATTGAGTTTGATACTTATGAATACGCTTTTACGCATTACAAAACAGATTCAACTTTACAAAAATGGTTAAAGAATACTGTTGATAATTCTACAGGGATTTATGATAATACCTGGGGTGGTGTATTTCAATACTCTACCAACAATGACTGGAACCATGTGCATTACGAAAAATTATTATTCATACAAGCACGTTATATAAAAATGTATTGTTGGTATTACAAAGTCTTTAATGATAAAGAGGCTTTAAGAAAGGCAGAAGATATTGTAAAATACGTTGATCGCTTTTTAAAAGCAAAAAACGGTGGGTTTTATAACGCACAGGATGCTGATCTTGTGCCAGGAGAAAAATCGACGGCGTATTTTGAATTAAACGATGCTGAAAGATTAAAAAAAGGAATTCCGGCAGTG
>JBDSFC010000027.1:0-3279 GCA_039919745.1 Bacteroidia bacterium
AAAAGGATGGGATGGAACATTTGGCGGAAAAGATCAACCCGTTGGTGTTTATGTCTGGACATTAGTAGTGGATATGTATAACAATCGCCAGGTTAAAAAAAATGGTGATGTAACTATTATAAGATAAATATGATGAGAACTATAAAAAAATATTCAATTATCTTTTGCTTGTTATTGTTTACCACAATAAAAGCACAGGACTTCCATTTAAGTATGTACGATGCAGCGCCATTGTTCTTAAATCCTGCTATGACAGGTTTAGTTGATGGAAAAATGAGATTACATGCTCAATACAGAAATCAATGGAACGCCATTGCTTACAAACCATTTACAACAGCATTGGTTAGTTTTGATATTCCAAAAGGCAAGTGGGGTTTTGGCGGACAAATAACCAATATGCGTGCAGGTTTTGGTAACTATAATGTGTTCCAGGCATTAGCTTCTGTTTCTTATGCTGTACCTATTGATAAAAATAAATACCATAATTTATCAATGGGTGCGCAAGTTGGCTTTACACAAAAACGTATCGAATACCAGATCTTCTCTTTTGATAATCAATGGACAGGTGCAGATGGCGGATCGTTTGATAAATCAATTAATAACAATGAGAATTTTAACCGTGGTGTTCAATTCCAGGAAGCAGTTAACTTTGGTTTATTATATTTTTACGGAAAACAACAATCACGTATCAATCCTTTTGTAGGGTTTAGCGCTTTTAATTTAACTCAACCTAAAGAAACTTTCTTTGGAAGTGACAATCGATTACCAATAAGAATGTATTCGCATGCAGGTGTTAGGGTAAACATTAGTGAGTTATTATATGTGATTCCAAAAGTTTTAATTTATAATCAAACAAGTATCATTCAACAAACCTATGCGTTAGATGCAGGATATTTCTTTAAAGGAGAAAAATTTTATGCTCTTGCGGGTTATGTATACCGTGTTAAGGATGCAAGTGTTGCATACATTGGTTTTAAAAAGGATAATTGGATCGTAAAAATCGCTTACGATTTTAATACCTCTTCATTAAGAAGTACTTCTAAAACAAGAGGTGCATATGAGCTTTCTTTAACCTGGTTAGGAAAAAAAGGAAAAAATCAAGATGTTAAAAACTGCCCTAGATTATAGTTTATGTTAAAAAGAAAATTAGTTCTCCATATAGTTTTTGTATTATTAAGCACTAGTGCGTTTTCTCAATCAAAAAAATTGTGGACTGAAATTGCTGACGATGCTTTTGCTAAAAAAGATTATGCAACCGCTGCAGTAAATTATGCCAAGGTATTGGATGACACAACCGTATTAAGAAGTTACGTATTACCTTACGAAACTCAATTGGTTAACTTAAATTCAAAAGCTTTATTTAAAGTGCCTGAATTACGTGTTACCAAAAGAAAAGACAGTACTAACCTGGTAAAAGAAAATCTTGTTAACTCAAGTAAATACGATTTTATCATGTACCGTTTAGCTACGAGTTACCGTTTAAATTACGATTACAAACACGCTGTTGATCAATATAAAAAATGTGTTGACAGAAAAGTATATCCTGATGCTCCTTATTTTTACGCACTTTCTTTAATGAGTTTAAAAAGATATTCAGAAGCACTTAGAGTATTTGAAGATTATACTCATCCTAAACCGGATTCAACAGGCACAATGCCTAAACCGGGAACAGATTCGTTATTAAAGGTTGCTGCAAAAAAAGAAAAATCGTGCTATTTTGCTTTAGATACACTATCTCCAAGGAAGCCTATTAAGGTAAGAATGATGGACTCTATTGTCTTTAACAGGGGCACTAGTAGTTTTGGTGCTATGTATTATGAGAATGATACACGTATTTTATTTACAAGCGCACGTAAAGGTGGTGTAGTAACTGATCCTGAAAAACAGGATTCAAAATATTATTGTGATGTGTACACTTCTGTTGTTGAAGATACAATCTGGCAACGTCCAGTAAATTTTGGACGTCCGGTAAATACATCATTACATGAAGGTGCAAGTTATTTTACTAAAGATGGAGTAATGTTATTTACACGCTGGAGTGAGAATAATAAGAGCGAAGCCTTTATTTATATGGCGCGTAGTATTGATGGTAAATTTTACGATGCAATGAAATTAGGTACCAATGTAAATTTACCCGGTTACAGATCACAACAACCTTTTGTAAGTAACGACGGTACAAAATTATTCTTCTCATCTAACCGTCCAGGTGGTAAAGGTGGCTTTGATCTTTGGATGGCACCAATTGATGGAAATGGTTTTATTGGAGAAGCACAAAATTTAAAAGAGCCAATTAATACTCCTGGTGACGAAGTAACTCCTTTCTTCCACGATCTTGCCAGTACACTTTTTTACGCATCTAATGGTATGCCAGGCTTAGGTGGTTTGGATATTTTTAAATCAAGTTTAAATATTGATGATAGTCTTTATCAGTTTCCGGTAAACTTAAATTCACCGATCAATTCAAGTAAAGATGATGCCTATTATATTATGGATCGTTTAGGTGAAAAAGGTTTTTTCTCCAGCGATAGGGAAGATTGCCCATCTGGCCACTGTTATGATATTTACTCTTTTGTAAATGCACCAATATTTTTTAATTTGAGTGGTATTGTTTTCGATGCTGAAACCAATGATCCAATTCCTAGTGCTTTAGTTACCATCAGGGATGTACACGATGGTGAAGAGCCATTCTTTTTAGTAACTGATGATAAAGGTTTTTACAGTACACCTTTAAAACCAAATTTAGAGTTTTTCTTAAAAGCACAAAAAAATAAATATTTCGGTCAGGCCGCAAGTGTTGCCACCAAAGGTTTAACGGAATCAAAAGATTTTGAACAGGATTTCTTTTTAGGGAAAATTCCTGAAGGTGATATCGAGATAGAAGGGGTAGAATACGATTTTAATAAATTTACCTTACGTCCAAAATCAATGGAGATCCTTGATAAGATCGTTGACGTCTTAAAGATCAATGATAACTTAAGTATTGAATTAAGTTCACACACAGATGCCCGTGGAAATGACGAATACAACATGAAATTGTCACAAGGCCGTGCGCAAAGCTGTGTGGATTATATCGTAGCAAAAGGTATTTCAAAGAACAGGATCAAGGCAACGGGTTATGGTGAAACAAAACCTATTATTCCGGAAGCTGAGATCAATAAAATGGTGCCAAAAAGCGAAGAGTTTGAAACAGCACATCAAAAAAATCGCCGCACAGCCTTCAGGGTTATTGGCGAATCAAATATTAATATCATTAACAAAACAAAATAAGCATAAGATTGT
>JBDSFC010000061.1:0-3272 GCA_039919745.1 Bacteroidia bacterium
GCTGCAAAAGATGGCAGTTTTAGTTTTGACTTTGGTGGTACTTATACAAAAGTGGACCCTAACAAAACCCTTGCTTATACTATGGGTGATGGTAGAAAAGCACATATTACTTTTTCAGGTAATGGCAACGAAACAAAAGTGGTAGAAACATTTGATCCCGAAGATCAAAACCCAATTGAAATGCAAAAAGGTGGATGGCAAGCTATTCTTGATAATTTTAAAAAATACACAGAGAGTAACTAATGAAACAGTTCCTTTTATTAATTGCAATAATATTTAGTGTAGTAAAAAATGGCTGCCTTAAAAAAAGAATTAAGAGTTTGTCCCAAAGGGCATAAATATTATAAGAGCAGCGATTGCCCTACCTGCCCTATTTGCGAAGAAGAAAGAAAACCCAAAAACGGTTTTCTTTCTTTACTTTCAGCACCTGCATGTCGTGCATTAGAAAATGCCGGTATCAAAACATTGGTACAACTTTCAAAATACAGTGAATCAGAATTATTAAAACTCCATGGATTTGGAAAAGCGTCTTTACCTAAATTGCGTACCACATTAAAAGAAAAAGACCTATCTTTTCATAAAAAATAAAATGGATGACAAAGAACAAATTATTGCAAATGAACAAAGATTTTTAGATGCAATAAAAAATAACGGTGTTAAGGTTTTAGAAGAATTGTTGCATGATGATCTTCTTTTTGTTATTCCAACAGGTCAAGTTATTACAAAAGAGATGGATTTAGATAATTACCGCTCAGGAAATATTTTTATTTCAGACATCTCATCAAATGATCTGTTGGTTAATTTAATAAACGATGTGGCCATTTCTACCATGATCGTAACACTTAAAGGGAAATATTTCGATCAGCCCATCGATGGTAAATTTCGTTACATAAGAATTTGGAAATTATTTGACGGAAAGTGGAAAGTGATAGCAGGAAGTGGAATGCAGATATAAGTAATTGTTTCGACATGAGCTTATTCGAACAAGATCCAACTGAAAATTTATTACCATTTGACGGCACCGTAAATTATTTCGGAAAAATACTTTCACAAACAGAAGCAAGTAATTATTATAATACTTTATTGGATACCATTGAATGGAAAAATGATGAAGCAGTTATCTACGGCAAACACATTGTTACTCCGCGAAAAGTAGCCTGGTACGGTGATGAAAAATTTCCATACACTTATTCCAACACCACCAAACAAGCTTCACCCTGGACCAAAGAATTATTGGAATTAAAAAAACTTTCTGAGAAATTTACGGGTGCTACCTTTAATTCCTGCCTTTTAAATTTATATAATAATGGTAACGAAGGAATGGCCTGGCATAGCGATGCCGAAAAAGCATTGAAAAAAAATGGTGCTATTGGTTCATTAAGTTTTGGTGCGGAAAGAAAATTTTCTTTTAAACACAAACAAAATAAACAAACAGTTTCGCTTATTCTTGAAAATGGAAGTTTGCTAGTAATGAAAGATGCTACACAAAGTAATTGGCTTCATCGATTGCCACCAACTACAAAAATAAATTCACCAAGAATAAATTTGACGTTTAGAACGATAGTACCTTAAACCATCTGTGGTTTACTAAAGCAAAAAATCGAGATCAAAATTTATAACAATGTTATATATTCCTTTTCTCACTTTTGGCGCGCAAAAGTAAGCAAAACGCTTTTGACCTTTTGAAAGGAGATTTTTATCTTGGCAACAAAGAGGCAGCCAAAATAAAACCATTGCCAATTTAAATGCTTATGCACAAGCCCACCCTTCATTTAAATTGCATCTATCTCTGCAAAAGGTCAAAAAGAAAACTCGGACAACTAACCGCCTATTATACGTAGGCTTGTAAATCATAAGCACACGCAGTATATCGACCTCAAAGAAATTCTGTAAGATTTTTTGACCTGGTTTTTTAACGGTTGGTAATTTTAAAACTAATCCAATTAAAATATTTGAGCATAATACATTTTAAAATTACTATGAGCCTACGTTGTTTGAGCGAAGAATGAGCGAGTTCGTAGGCGACAGAAAAAACCATAGCAATAAAATCAAGGAATTTATTTGAAGTCTTGATTTTTTGCTTACTTTTTCATTAAGGAAAAAGTGAGGTCAAAATTTATAAAAGAGAAAAAGATTAATAAGAAAGAAAAAAGAATGCTTATTTTTACTTATAAAATAATTCGGTCATGATAAAATTTGCTTACACTATTTTTTACGTAAAAGACGTTACCAAAACAATTGAATTTTACGAAAAGGCATTTGGCTTTAAACGTATAATGATAGCAGGACAAAATGAATATGGCGAATTAGATACCGGTGGAACGACTTTATCTTTTGCCGCTATTAGTCTTGCAAGTACAAATTTGAGTAAAGGATTTATTGAGAGTGATGCAAAGAACAAACCTTTTGGAATGGAAATTGGTTTCACAACAGAGGATGTGGAAAAAGCGGTTGACAATGCCGTAAAAGCCGGTGCCACCTTAGTCGAAAAAGCAAAAACAAAACCCTGGGGACAAGTGGTAGCTTATGTAAGAGACCAGGATGGTTTTTTGATCGAGATCTGCATACCAATGGGATAAGTTGCAATTTGTATGTTAATTTTACGCTCATTTTTTTTGTGGCACTCATTAAACATTTGTATCTTTAAAAAGATGGAAATAAAGTTTCCAAAAATACATTTATGAAAAAAGCATTTCTCAGTCTAATATTCATTCCATTAATTTTTCTTTTTTCAGGATGTAACACTCCAGAAAAAAACGAAAAAATACACCTTCCGAGTCCTGTTTATAATTATGTTGAAGTACAGGATAGTTTGTTCACTATTAAACAATCTGTATATGTGCCCATCTACTCAAATATTTATTTATTTGACGGTTCTAAAACTCAACAACTAACAGCTACTTTAAGTATTAGGAATATTAGTTTTAAAGACAGCCTTTACGTAAAAAGCGTTAACTATTATGGGTCACAAGGTGAAATATTAAAACAATATACCAAATCAACTATTTTAGTTAAACCAATGAGCTCTATCGAATTTGTGGTAGAACAAACAGAAACAAAAGGCGGCCCCGGTGCTAACTTTGTGGTAGATTGGGCAGCGGTAAGATCTGCCAACAGTCCTTTGATCCAAGCAGTAATAAATAGTAACAGCCATACCAGCGTTTCGTTTGTTACTTATGGCATCGTTATTAAATAATCGCGGAATGCATGCCGCATAATTCTGATTTTAAAAAAATATACGAAGAGCATGCCCGCATGGTGTACAACCTTTG
>JBDSFC010000103.1:0-8894 GCA_039919745.1 Bacteroidia bacterium
CCTGCAAGCATGTGTGCTAAATGGAATGGTACCGCATGGTCGCCTTTAGGAACAGGTTTAAGCGGTCTTGCCGGGGCTTATGCTTTAACCCCTTATAACGGTGAGCTATATGTCGCAGGTCTTTTTACTGTAGCGGGTGGTAACCCTGCAAGCAGAGTAGCAAGATGGAATGGTTCTACATGGAGTCCACTTACAAGCGGTACTAATAATTACACATGGTCAATGTGTGTTTATAACAGCGATCTTTATATTGGCGGCAGTTTTACAAATGCGGGTGGAAATAATGCAAATTATATTGCTAAATGGAATATAGCTGCTTCAGGTATCCAGGATTATTCGGTAAATAATAACCTAAATATTTTTCCGAATCCGGCAAACGATAACCTTACTATTGAATTAAAACAATACGAATCTTCATATCTACAAATTATAGATGCAAAAGGACAAACATGTGTTGCGCTAAAAATGGATTCGGAAAATACAAATGTAAATATTTCTTCGCTTGCTAAAGGCATTTACTTTGTTAAGATCATTAATCAAAGAACAACTGTAGTTAAAAAACTGATCAAAGATTAATCTCTTATACTTTAAAATTTAAAGCAGGGACGATCTCCCTGCTTTTTTTTATCCATAATTGATTACCTTTGAATAAACGCAAATATATCCATGGATAAAAAGACATTTAGACTCGACTCAGAAAATAATACTCCCTTCGAAATAGTTATGAACGGTACTAAAAACGAAACGCATGCACTATTGAAAATTTTGAGAGCAAGACATTGCAAGTGTTTAAATGTTGTACTAAGCGACAAAGCCGAAAATATTTCTAAAACATTACCGGCAAAGATGTACAATCAACTCGACCTGGTTGGCTATTTGAAATTTACCGTTGAAGCCGATTTTGTTTCTGCGGCTGAAAGCTTTTTGGAAATGGATGTTTACACAGGTAGTTGGGAAGAAATGGTTTTAATAGAAGCAGAATTATCTTTTTCGGACTCTCCTTTTTACATTAGTTACAAAAGTGATAAAATAGAATTTATGTTTGGTGCTGAAGGTGAATCAAGAATGGAAATTAAGCCTGATACGGATGGTGGATTTTCAATCGTAACTACAATTGTGCATGCCCCCGGGCAGGAATCCAAAATACAGAATCGTATCGAAAAAAACACTCAAGGGGCGCAAGTAATTGGTCGCTTGTACGGCAGAATAAAAGGCAGGGTGAATGGAGAAGGTTTTCATCAAAGACAGGAAGAAAACAAAGAAATATATGCCGAAAATTTTCATAAAGCGCTCACTGAAGGGTTTCATTCAATTGAAAAATAAAAACAAAGATCATGTACTAGCCTCTTCGCAGGATTGCAAATGCGAAGGAGGCTTATTTATTTTTGTCGTCTATATGAATTTAAATTAACTGAAATTAGTTATCAGAAAATTAACGCAGAATTATTACTTTCAAAATTAATACCCAGCCTACGAGGGTTAAAATATTACGGATATAATTCATCCTGATCCAACGTGAGATTTTTTTACTGGTTTCTTCAGAGTTATCTTTAATACGTTGTAATTTGATAATAGTTGGGATAAAGAAAGTGAATGTCATTATCCTTTCTACTAAAATAATAAGCGCAGCAGATAACCACCACGCCTGAGTTTCTTCAACCGACTGCGCTGCTAAAATAATATTTAAAATTGTAAGAATGGTTAACGGAACTGTTGTTATAAACCCCCAGAACTTCCTACCTGGATCTATTTCTACAAGATTTTCATGTTGTACATAATACATGCCATTTATTTTTTTAAACCATAAAGGGAGAACCACCCGGGCCTCATAAATACCTGCACCAAATGCAATTCCCAAAAACATGAGAAAGATCTGTAAAGAAATATCTGTAAAATTCATACAGCAAAACTAAGGCAACATTTATTGAAAAAAAATACTGAATAGGTTAGGTTGATACTAAAGTCGGTAAAGCCAAGTATTAAAGAGGTGAGAGAAACTAAAAAGAGCTTTCGTGCGGAAAGGTGGAATTTTTATAATAGGTTTTTGTCATTTGGAATTATTCCGCAGGATTTGCAATCCTGCGGAGCTGGGTTTTAAAATCACAAAAATTTGTATATTTATATTTATGAAGAAAATATATTTACTTTTTCTGGTGTTTCACAAAACGGGATTGATAAGCTAGCAAATATCGCTCTAGGCGAACCAATTAAATTATAATAAATTTTATTCAAGCAAAACAAAAGCCCCCCAATAAAACGGGTCATATTTTTTGCGCATTTCGTTGCTGGTTTCATAAAAGGAATTTTTGATGTCTTTTGTTTTTGTAAGTTTAGTATAAAATTTATCCATAAACTCAACCGTTTCCGCATCCGGTACTTGCCATAAACTCATGATGATAAATTTTACGCCTGCCATTTTAAATGAACGCTGTAATCCATACACTCCTTCTGTACCTTTTACGTCACCCAGTCCTGTTTCACAGGCCGAGAGAACTACGAGATTTGTTTTACGCAAATCTAAGGTAGCAACTTCTTGTGCGGTTAAAACGCCATCCTCCTTATCAATATATTCTTTTCTGCTCCATACTTCGTTGGCTCCCGCAAAAACCAAGCCCGATCGCATGAGTGGATTTTTATTGATGATAAAGTTATAAATGCCAACAGCACTTTCACCCCTTCGGTAGATTTGGGTTTTTTTGTTTGTTGAATCTTGCTTTTCAGTATAAGTATAAGCGTCAGGCTCAGGAAAGAAAAAGCCATGCGTAGCAATGTGAATAATGTTGCTTTGCTGAGATTTGATTTTAAATTCGCTTTCGGTTGCGTTTTTTCCTGCAATATAATAGTGTTTTAAGTTATTTGTTTTTAATATGTTGGCTACTTTTTCTGCTTCTGTTTTTGTTCCTTCTAAATATGGCCAGGTAAGTAAAGCGGTAGTATCTTTTAAAGTTTCAGGTGTGTCGTAATTAATATCGCCATAAATTCCGAAAGTAGATTCAGTACCGAATTCAAATTTTTCGGGAATAGCTAATTTACCTGTGCTTCCCTGCAATTCTAAACGGTGATTATCGCACAAATAAATATCATTACCTTTGCACAAGGCAGCAAATGAAATCTTATGTAAAATGCCGGAAGGTGAATAATAAATTGTTTTTACCCCTTTTAAGATTTCCTCCATTGGTTTCCAGATTAAATCATAAAGTTGAGTATTAGATTTGTTTTTTTTACCGTAAATAGATGTGATGTAATCAGCACTTGTTTCAGTTTTCGCTCCTAGAATTTTGATAAGTTGCTTTTCATTAAATAAGTTTATCATTACCGGGTGGCTACTTTCTGGCTTTATAATTAATGCTGCGTATTCCGTAGGGTTAGCTGTGTCTATTTCACTTTTAAAATGAACGAACTCAATTGCAGCTTCGGTTTTCTTCAGGCTTCTTTGTACTTGTTTCCAATCAAGGTTTTTAATCTTATCTAAATCGCGAAAGGAATTTGATTTTTTTACGAGATCTTTTTCAATTTCGTTGGCTTTGTTTTCGCTTTCTTTAATATCCTTTCCTGATTCATAGAATTTAGCAATTTTCTTTTTTAGCGAGTTCCACTCTAAGTATTCTTTTATTAAAGTAGTATCGTCACTACTTAAAATTGAATTGCGCATTGCAGAAGATGATTTTAAAGTTAGGCCTTTATTGGAAAGGGAAATATTATATGCAGTATCAGTGAGTTGGGGTATCTGATTATGATAGAAATTGGAAAAATCATTATAAAGCATATAATCTTTTTCAAGTGTAGCAAAGTAAAGTTCTTTTTCTTTTTCCGAAAGAGAAGGGAAATTATTTTTAAGGCTAATTTTAAGTTGATTAGTTAATCTGATTAATTGAATGTATGCGGAATCCCATTGTTTTGTTCTGATCAAAACAAGAAATAATTGTTTTGAAGCTTCCTTAATTTCTTTAGGATAACCTAGTTGTAACGCAATCTCTAAAGAATTTTCACAGGCAACTTTGGATTCATCATATTTTTTTTGTTTCAAATAAACTGCGCTAAGATTGCATAAGGAAATGCCCAGCCCTTGCTTATTTCTAATTTCTTCTGATATCGAATAACTCTTTTTAAAATAATGCAAGGCATTCTCAAGACTGTCCAAAGAGTAGTAAATCATTCCAATATTATTAAAGGAAAATGACAACCCTTTTTTGTCTAATATATCTTCTTGAATTTTTATACTTTTTAAAAAGTATTCCAAGGCTTCGGCAGAATTACCTGTAATCTTGTAAATACTTCCAATGTTATTTAATGATCCGGCAATCCCTTTTTTGTATCCTATTTGCTCAAAAAGATTCAGACATTCTTTATAACATTCTAATGCCTGAATATTATCTCCTTGATCTTTGTATACCCCCCCTATATTGATCATTGTGTATGCAATTCCTAATTTGCTGCCTATTTCCTTTCGCATTTTTAAACCTTTTTTATAAAAGTCTAAAGCTCTTTTTGTATCCCCTTGATGATCATACACGTTTCCAATGCAACTTAATGAGTTGGCAATACCACTTAAATCACCAATTTTTTCTCTAAGCTTTAAACCTTTCATTAAGTATTTAATAGCCGTATCATTATTACCAATATTCTGATATATTGTACCAATATTGTTGAAGGTATTAGCAATTCCTTCTTCATCCTCAATTTCCTGCCTTATTTGTAAACTTCTTCGGTAATAGGATAATGACTTGTCATAATCTCCCATGTCTTTGTAAATAGCCCCAATATTGTTTAGGCATCCACCAATTCCATTTCTATCTTTAATTTCTTCGAAAATTTTCAAGCTTTTTTCATCAAATTCCAATGCTTTTAATTTTTCACCCTGTACACTGTATATACCGCCTAAACTTATTAATATTGTTGCAATACCTCTATTGTCTTTAATTTCTTGAAATTTATTTAAGCTTAAGTTATAATATTCTTGTGCTTTAAACATATTACCTTTTTTTACGTAGGCAAATCCAATAGTGTTAAGAGCACCTGCTTTTGTTCTCCTCAGACTTCTATTCATTGATTTTTCCGGAATCTTATCCAGAATAAGAAGAGTTTTAAGGCATAGCGGTATTATTGTATCATTATTAAAAAGATGTCCCTTTTCCGCCAATTCCAAGTAAATTTTAGCCCTTGTAGTATCGTGTTTTGCATTTAACAAAACTGAGTTTAACGAATCAATAGTTTTGTTTTGTGCATTAACATGCCGAAACAAAACTATTATGACAATTAATAATATATATTTTTTCATTTGTTCAAATTTGTTCGAATAAAGTTCTCTCTTACTTTGCCTTTACAATAAACGCTGTGGCTATTAGAATAATATATATAAACCAAGTCATAATGTCATAACAAAAAAGGTTTAAGCTTTCGCTTAAACCTTTTTGCGTTTTTCTGCGGACTGGACGGGACTACCGTAAAGCCTCTAATATTTTGTGTTTCAATATCTTAAAAAATTATTTGTATTCAGGTAACCGCAAAGGTAACCGCATAAAAAATACTGGATAAATCTTTTAAAGAAAGAACTTATACAAATGTACTAAACCAAACACGCTTAATCAATCTTAATCGTGTTAAAATATAAACAGTCTTTTGTCAATCAATTATGTATTGTTCTGCTAGATTCTGATCCATACCGGTGTATTCACAAAATTCATTGATCATTAAAAATTGTTCCTGGTTCCGGTTGTAATGTGCTTTTATTTTCTTGAATAATTTCTGTGCGTACCTTTCACTTTTACCGGTTATTCGCTGAATGTCTTTCGGATATATACAGGCTCTCTTTGTTTTCATACTTTATCTATGCTTCATCTATACACCATGTATAGGCATGGCATAGTTCAAAGTTACCTCCCTTCTACTTCTTGCGAGTGTCTTTTTCAGCATAATAAAACGTATTCCGAATAAGGCGCACGTCTCATTTCCACTTGGCTTTAAGGCTGAATAGTTTTGTATTGTCAATCAAAATTTATTCGCGATAAAGTTTTGTTTGATGTGTTGCAACACAAATAATTCACTCAATTATTCATCCTTAAAACCATAAATAAAATGGCAAGACAGAAGGGAATCATCAAAATAAAAGGAAAGATCGGAGATATTTCTTTTTACAAAACACAGGATGGGCATCTGGCGCGTGAGAAAGGTGGCGTAGACGGAGATCGTATAAAAAACGATCCTGCGTTTGTGCGAACCCGTGAAAACGGCGCTGAGTTTGGTTCATCTGCAAACTCCGGAAAGATCCTGCGCGATGCGGTTCGTCCGTTAATTTTAGCAGCTGCGGATAATCGCCTGGTGTCAAGGCTAACAAAAGTGATGACTGCGATTAAAAATCTTGACGCCACCAGTCCACGCGGCGAACGAACTGTAGGTGTGGCAATAGCATTGCCAATAGCTATGGCGCTCTTAAAAGGCTTTAACTTTAACAAGAGAGCCGTATTAGGATCCGTTTTACATAAGCCTTACATCGTGCAGGTGAACAACGGTATGATTACTATCAACAACTTAGTTCCAATCAACGATATTGGGTACCCGGCAGGAGCGACACACATGACGCTTAAATCCGCATGGTCCATTATTGATTTTGTTACCGGAACTTCAGACACAGTTTATAGTCCTCCTGTTAATTTACCGATCGATGGCGTTTCAACCACTGTTCAGTTGTTACCACCAAACATTCCGTTGGGTGTAGGTACAAATTTATTTTTATTGGAGATTGAATTCTTACAGGAAGTAAATGCTGTGCAGTATCCCCTTAGAAATGGCGCGTTTAACGCATTAGCGATTGTTGAAGTATCATAACCCTACTTACTAATGGAAAATACCAGTTTAAAAAAAGGTCTTTTTAAAACACTCGCAGAGCGTTCGAAAGCAGAAACACCTCCGTTCTTTAAAAAACTACGGTTGATTGGTTTAACATTAGCTGCCGTTGGTGGCATACTGGTGGCATCACCGGTTGCCATACCAGCGGCAATTGTTACTGTTGGTGGTTACCTGATCTTAGCCGGAAGCGTAGCGACTGCAGTTAGTCAGGTTACTGTACAAAGCGATGAGAGCAAAAAAAAAGACGAAGCGTAGTGATCGCAACACTTATAAAATGCAATCAAACAAATTGTCAAATTTTTAAAACAAGTCATATGGAAGGAACAAATACCACTGTAGAAGTGGAAGTAAAAGTAAAAAGCCGGGATCAGGCAACCGGCGAAATGGTAGATGCTGTTAGCACAACTACCAGCATTACAAAAACAGATGCCGAAGGCGAACCCGGTGACATTGTAGAAGAGCATCTCTACATTAATATTAAACCGGGAGTGCTTCCGAATTACGCGGATGCAACTATTTCGGTTAACGTTGATGGTAAATTAACCAAAGCTGACGCTGGATAAATAACATGGCCACAACACATAACATAGAAACCGGAACTATCCTGGGCACTGTTTCAGGCACGGCCTTAACCGTTGTGAACATAGGTTCATCAGACATCATCAAAACAGTTGTTCTTGCAGCGCTGGGCGCTGTGGTTAGTTTTTCAGTATCTGTGTTTTTGAAATGGTTAGTGAATAGATTAAAGTAAGCAACATCTAATAAATTTAAGCCGCCCCAAACCAGGGCGGCTTTTTTTATTTGGTTTTAATAAAAGAATAAAAAATTGATTTACGCAATTGCATAAGCTTAGATAGTTGCTGTTGCAAGCGATCTTTTGCAAACTCTATTTGGAATAGCGCATCTTGCACATCTTCGAATCTACGCTCACCTGAATTTACAGAATGCAAGGCCTCCTCTACTAGATCGGTTAAATCACCAATGCGAATAAATGGAATGACTGAACCGGTAAGGTGCGGAAGAAAAAGTTTAAGCTGCCACAAACCCTGAAAGAAGAAGTAATGAAATTCTTTATCACTGAGATCATCTGCCAGGAAAACAAAACAGTTAGCGCAATACTCCGGCATAGGCTTGCCGGAGTTATTGCCCTTATTTAAGATGAAAAAATGTGGCTGGGAATATGTTGTGCCCATTTTGTGAGTTTTGATTTTAGCCTTTAGCATAAATAGAAGGGTTTGGGTTTGCTACTATGAGAATTTTGCCGTGCTTTTGCGTTACAGTTACTGACTGACCACTATTGAAGCCTAATTGCTTAAGCCATTTACCGCAAAGGCGGATTTCGGGAACACCCACATAGTTGAATTGACGACCTTGAAACCTTGCCGAGATTTTTAATTGTTTTTGTTTGCTTGGTGATTTTGTTTGATTTGCCATTTTATATTGTTTTAAAGATTACCTGCTAACCTTTTTAACTTTTAGATGTGTTGCCTTTGATGCGAAAACGGCCTAAAACCATAATTGAAAACAAAAGAAAAAACACAAAAAAACCGGGCTAAAACCCGGCAAAAAAAATTAAAAAAGAAAGCAGTTTTTATAGGTTGACGACGGCGGTTGGTCAAGGTTTTTGCAAAAAAAATACTACCTGATTGCGGCTAACTAAAAAAATAAATACCTTATACTGAGCCGCAAGCAGTGTGGAGATTTTTTTTGACAAAACTTCGCATGACCTTGCCAATCCGCCAGGCGACAACCTTACCTTTGCGACCACTTTTTTATTTAGTTGCTTGATGAATGCGTGCAGAAAGCACGGGAAGAGTTATTCGAATGATGGTTATTATCGACAAAAGCAATCATTGTGTTGATAATACACAATATTCTCTTTTTCTCGAATGAATTATTTGGAATATTATCTACACTAAAAATGCTACAGACAGCTATTTCTGTGACATTACTTTAGACGCTGCGACTCTTTTTTTTAATGTTATAAATTGCTTAAGCGATATCTCACACAGGCTTACATTTATTTTATTGTATTGGTAAAAAGTATC
>JBDSFC010000106.1:0-2964 GCA_039919745.1 Bacteroidia bacterium
GTAATTACACCAATGCATTTTCGGGAAACAACGAAGTAAATTCAAAAACAAATATCGGCGCTAAAAGATTTCGATCAAGAAACAAAACCTGGAATTTCTTTGAGCATAAAAAGAAAAAAACTTCAAAACAAAAAAAAGTAAAAAGGTTTAGAAAAGATAATGCAACCTGTTTTCATTTTTGATTATAACAATTGTCACTTCGAGCGTAGTCGAGAAGTATATAGGTTTCGACTCCGCTCAACCTGACAATAGTTATATTTGTTACATTAACTCACAATATTAAAATTAAACGCGCCCATTTTTTTTGCGCCGTAAATTCTTAGCCAAACCGGTAATACAGCTTCTGTACCCCTTGCTGAGCTTAGGTCACCCAAGTCTAAAATGTTTTCGTTTTTCCAACCCATGCTATTCAAGAATATTTTTACGGTTGTTTTTGCAGCTTCATCATTTCCACAAATATAATTTACGTGGTCACCTTTTATTAGATCAGGATTTACCATACTGCCACACCACATTGTGTTTAATGTTTTTACAACCTTTGCATTAGGAAATGTTTTTTGAATTTCTTCTCCTAAAGAATTAAAATTGCTTAATTCGGGAATTAATCCCGGAGGCATGCCTTTACTAAAATCTAAAGGGTTAGAAATATCAATGAGTACTTTTCCATCCAGATTTTTTGCACCTGCTAAATTTAAAGCGTTTATTGAGCCTGCTCCTTGAGTGGTATTTAAAACCAATTCTCCGAAAGTCGCTGCTTCTGCAAAAGTGCCTAATTTTACTTTTGGATTAGCTTCATGCCAGGTTGCAAAACCGTTTTTGCCACCGTCTTTTCCTGGTGCTGCTAATTTTTCAGATACATTTCTTGTGCCGATCATTACTTCGTGGCCAAGGCCTGTTAGTCTTGCCGCAAATGTTTGTCCAACTGTTCCTGTTCCTAAGATTGCTATTTTTTTCATTTGAATTTAATTTTAGAATAATAATTTAAAGCTAGGGATAGTTATTTATCCGTGCAATAACTGTCAAACATGACAGTATAAAAAATTATGATTTATTAATTAAAACAGAGGTCATTGTTAATGATCCGGCAATAGCTTTGTCATTAAAAAATTTTGCCTGCTCATCTTTTTCCTGTAAAGCCAAAGTATAAAGCAAAGGCAAATAATGTTCACGTGTTGGTATTGCAAGCTTAGCAGCTTTATTTAAAGATTCGTAATTGATCAAAGCATTATGATCTTTACCGGTAATTTTTTCTTTAAAGATGGTATTCATTTCTAAAGCCCAATCGTAACCAAATTCTTTATCAAGATCGGCCATAGATGCAGCTTTTACCATTCCTAAATTATGTACCATGTTACCGCTTCCTATTATTAATACTCCTTTTTTACGAAGGGAAGCTAATTCTTTTGCGAGCTCATAATGGTATTGAGGTGTTTGATTATAATCTAAACTCAATTGAAAAACAGGAATGTCTGCATTAGGAAACATAGGTTTTAAAATGCTCCATGTGCCATGATCCAATCCCCACTTTTCATCCAGTCCAACAATCGTTTTTTTAATTGTGTTTTTTGTTTCTAATGCAAAGTCCGGACTGCCGGGTGCAGGATATTTTGTTTCAAATAATTCGTTTGGGAATCCACCAAAATCATGAATAGTACGCGGGCTTTTCATTGCAGTAACAAAAGTGCCGTTTGTTTCCCAATGAGCTGAGATACATAAAATGGCTTTTGGTTTTGGTAAATTTTTCGCAACTGTTTTCCATCCGGTAACAAATTCATTATCCTGTATAGCATTCATTGGATTACCATGTCCTATAAAAAGTACAGGCATTTGTTCCGTCGATCCAAATGTTTCTGTTAATTTATTTAAGTCGTTGAGTTTCATAGCTACGCTGGATAAGGGAAGTAAGGCTAATAATTTTAAGAAATCTTTTCTTTCCATTTTATTTTTGTTAAGTAAAGTTAAATAATAAAACCATTTACTCTTTAAGAACCATGTTAATATAATAAAATTTGTTACTTAGCTTTTATAAAAATTATTTCGTGAAATATTCAAGATCCCTTATCGCATTTTCTTTTATCGCAGCGATCACTGTTGTTGCCTGTAAAACAAAAAAGGAAACAAAAACTACTACTGCAGTAACTGAAATAAAGCCAGTAATTATTGCTACGCCATCAGTTGCAGCAACTCCTATAACAGGTATAGTTACTTATGAAACCTTAAAACCTTTATTGGATAAAAGCTGTAACACATCCGGCTGCCATGATTTTAGCCACCCGCGCATCAATTTTACTAATTACGCGAATTTTAAAAAATTTGGCGCCAAAGGTGAAATTTCTCACGCTGTTCTTGAAAAGAAATTTATGCCACCTGATGAAAAGCTAACAGAGGCCGAATTAGATCTTTTTAAGCGCTGGATAGCCGACGGGATGACAGAAAAGTAACCCTTTAAATAATTAAAGTATCTTTGTGTAAATAAACATAAATGATCACTTTTAACGACCTTAACCTCTCCAAACAATTATTGCGTGCTATGGATGATATTGGATTTAATAATCCAACACCCATCCAGGAAAAAGCGTTCCCGGTCATTTCTTCCGGAACGGATACTATTGGCATTGCACAAACAGGAACAGGAAAGACCTTTGCTTATTTATTACCAATATTAAAACAATTAACTTATTCTGAGCAGCGTCATCCACGCGTATTAATAGTTGTACCTACACGCGAATTGGTTGTGCAGGTTGTAGAGGAAATAGAAAAATTGGCAAAGTATATGAGTATAAGAGTGTACGGTGTTTATGGCGCATCAAACATTAATACTCAAAAACAAAAAGTATATGATGGCCTTGATATTTTAGTGGCAACTCCGGGAAGATTGATAGACCTTACCTTAAGCAGGACATTACAACTAAATTCGGTAAAAAAATTAGTAATTGATGAAGTAGATGAAATGCTTAACCTGGG
>JBDSFC010000152.1:0-9729 GCA_039919745.1 Bacteroidia bacterium
GTGCTGAGGTAAACGATGTGGCTAATGCCGTAATGGATGGCGCTGATGCGGTAATGTTAAGCGCGGAAACTTCGGTAGGAAAATACCCCGTTAAGGTAATTGAAATGATGCGACGCATTATTACGCAAGTTGAAGAACTGGATAGTATTTATTACAAAGAACATACGCCAAGTATTAAAACCATTACATATATAACGGATAGTATTTGTTACAATGCTTGTTCGCTAGCGCATCATGCAGGTGCACAAGCCATCATTAGCATGACCAATAGTGGTTACACTGCATTTAAATTATCCAGTCACCGCCCAAAAGCACATATTTTTATTTTTACAGATAATCAACCTTTACTTACTACTTTAAGTTTGGTATGGGGCATTCGTGGTTTTTATTATAACAAATACGAAAGCACAGATGATACAATTACTGATCTAAAAGATTTTGTAAAAGAAAGAGGATTCGTAAAAAACGATGACCTTGTAATTAATATTGCCAGTATGCCAATGAAAGAAAAAGGCAGAACTAATATGATGAAATTGAGTTATATCAATTAGTGTTCGATAAAAAGAATTCATTTTCGGCGTTATGCTTGCAGAAATAAACCTCATTTATCAAAGTAAATTCATATTTATTTTGCTGCGCAAGCCTAAAACTAAACTCTTTTTATCAAATACAAATTTGAAAGTATTGTATAATGTGGTTAAGCTCTCCTAACATAAGTTGCACTCATGGTTTTTCTACACGACATGGTGGTGTCTCAGAAGGATTGTTTAACTCTTTAAATCTTGGGGGTTCAGAGGACGAACCTTCAAAAATTATAGCAAACAGAAAATTAGCTTTAGAAAAATTAAATTTATCTATAGACAATTTATGTTACCTCAAACAAATTCATAGTAATAAAGTTAACGTTGCAAAAACAGGGCAACTGGAAGGTGACGCTTTAGTTACTGATCAAAAAAATTTGGCGCTTGCAATCAGCATTGCCGATTGTTATCCTCTATTATTTCACGATCCAATGAATAACGTAATTGGAGGCGCCCATGCAGGCTGGCGTGGAACAGTGGCCGGTATTGCAGGAAACATAATATCTGAAATGATAAAGCTAGGTGCAAAAGCAGAAAACGTAAAAGTAGCGATAGGGCAGGGTATTTGCCAGGATAATTTTGAAGTAGGGCCTGAAGTGATAGAACAATTTAAAGAAACGGGTTTTCCAACATCTTGTTGGAAAGAAAATAAAATAGATCTTATTGCCTGCAATAAATATGTAATGATCCAAAATGGAATTATAGAAGAAAATATCTGGGTTATGAATCGTTGTACTTTTGAAGATGATTTTTTTAGTTATCGCCGCGATAAAGGCAAAACTGGAAGGATGTGGGCGGTAATAAGTTTATGAGTAAATGAAAAGAATTATTTTATATCTATTTTTATTTTCGTGTTCAATTCTAAGTTCACAACAAACTAATATTTATACGCAAAATGTTTTTAACAGGGCGGGTATGAATCCGGCTGCGGCAGGCGTGGATATTAACCAGGAGTATATTTATACATTCGGAATAAACAGGCAATGGCTGGCATTTGATCGCGCACCAAAATCAAATTTCGTTAACTTCTCAAAAACTATTCGCCCGGCCCGCAGTTATCATTATTGGCAAAATATTGGTGCCTATGTAGATGCCGCGCAAAGCGGTTATATGAGTAATAACGGACTTTATTTAAATTATACCATTCATTTGTTATTACGAAAAAATCTCATTGCTTCATTTGGTGTATACGCAGGCGCAAGAAAATTTTTGATCCAAACAGGTAGTTTTGATCAAAATGATCCGGCTATTCAAAAAACTAATTTTTATAGTTTTACATATCCAGATATTATTCCTGGTTTTAGATTATCCAATAAAAAATTCTTTTTTGATATTTCAGCAAGACAAGTAAGTACGCCTCAAATAAAAGACCTTCAAAAACATCAGATCGGCAGCCCTTCTAAACTAAACACGTCACTTTTTTTAGATTATGGAAGAATTTTTCCTTTAAATGATGATTTTTTATTATTACCATCAATATCATTAAACACAGCTGTTATAAGTAAACCGGCTGTTGATCTGAATATTATGGTGTATTATGCAAATAGTGCAGGTTTTGGCCTGGCGTTGAGAAATGGCAGCTTTTTAAGTGGTATTTTCCAACTCCGCGTGCTAAAAAATTTATCTGTAGGTTTATGTTATTCTTATGCGATAAATAATACACACTATGGCGCACCAAACAGTTATGAGATAATGATGGGAATAACACCAATGGGAATGAATTCTAAAATTACCGGAAAACATTCTGTGGCGAGATGCCCTGCTTTAGAATTTTAAAATAAACACATGAAAAAACTATTTTTATTTATTTTGGTTGCAATGAGCTTTTATGTTCGTTCACAAACTGTTTTCGAAAACGTAAGAGAGTGTATTTTGGTAAGTTCTTTTAAACCGGCACTCGCGCAAATGGATTCCTGTATTGCTAAAAATTACCATAAAGATAGCGCCTTGTTTTATAAAGGGTTGGTATACCTTAAAATAAATAATTTAAAACTGGCATCCGTTAATTGTGATCTATTAATAAAATCTTATCCTGCTTTTAATGAAGCGCATTATCTCAAAGGTTTGATACTTTGTTCTGAAAAAAATTATGGAAAAAGTGTTTCAGAGTTTAATATCGTAATTGAGAAGACTCCGAATCATTTTAGGGCATTATATAACCGTTCAATTGCTTATGGACAATCTGAGAATTATAAAAAAGCTGTAGAGGATCTTTCGGCTTGCATTTCAATTAAACCAATGTATTCGCAGGCTTATTATTCGCGCGCTTATTGGAATGAGTTTTTAGGAGATAAAACAAAAGCGGAAAAAGATTACGAAACTACTATCAACTTAGATCCTAAAAATTTTGACGCCTATATGGGCCTGGCTTATTTATATGGTAGCCAGAAAGAAAATGAAAAAGCCTGTGAAGTAATTAATAAAGCTATAAAATCAGGATCGCAAATAGCAGAAGAACTAAAAACGAATTTTTGTAAATAAATTTACTTTTTTCCTGTACTCCCAAAACCTCCCGCGCCACGGTTAGATTCTTCCAGGATTGAAACTTGGTCCCAATTAATTTGTTCGTGTTTGGCAATTACCATTTGTGCAATGCGCTCGCCATCATTAATAATAAAATCTTCATTAGATAAATTCACTAATAAAACTTTTATTTCTCCACGATAATCTGCATCAATAGTTCCCGGAGAATTTAGTACTGTAATTCCATTTTTAAATGCCAGGCCACTGCGAGGGCGGATCTGTGCTTCGTAACTAGTTGGCAGCTCAATAAATAATCCCGTTGAAATTAATTGACGTTGTAATGGTTTTAAAACGATCGGTTCAGAAATATTTGCTTTAAGATCTAAACCGGCGGCCTGCACTGTTGCATATTCAGGTAAGGCATGTTTAGACTGATTGATTATTTTGATCGTTAGCATTGACTGTAGTTTTAAAATTCTTTAGGTTGGGAAATTCCAATTTATAAAACAAATAAACAAACAGTAATACTAACAAATTATTCAATGCGAGTTTTACGATGCGCCATTCCATATTTTTCCAGAGAAGCGATAAAAAATAAAACCCTAAAGCCATAAAAAAGAAAACTCCAATGGCTCTTATATTATATTTTACCGGGTAATATTTTTGGCCAATAAAATAAGATATAACCATCATGGTGCCATACGATGCAAGTGTAGCCCAAGCACTGGCCATGTAGCTAAATTTGGCTACAAAGGCAAAATTAATGGTTAAAGTAATTACAGCGCCAATAATGGTGATAAAAGCTCCGTATTTTGTTTGCCCTGTTAATTTATACCAAATGGATAAATTAAAATAAACACCCAAAAATAAATTAGCTAATAACAAGATAGGTGCAACGCCAAGGCCCTGCCTGTATTCTTCACTTATCATACCTTTAAGGATATCAAGGTTCATCATCGTGGCTAAAAATAAAAAAGAACAAAAAATAACAAAATACTTCATAATAACCGCGTTTAATACTTTGGCATTTTTGTCTTTTGCCTGGTTAAAAAAGAAAGGCTCTGCAGCATATTTAAACGCTTGTATAAAAATGGTCATAAGTATGGCAACTTTATAACAGGCGCCATAAATTCCCAATTCTGTTTTTCCAATATCTTCGGGTAGTAGTTCTTTTAAAATAATACGGTCAAAGGTTTCATTGATCATGCCGGCAAGTCCTAAAAACAGTAATGGCCAGGCATATTTAAATAATTGTCTCCAAAGTTCTTTATCAAAAACATAATTAAAACCTGTAAATTCTTTTGAAAGAAAAAGAAGATTAAAAACATTTGCAACTAGCTGGGCTAAAAAAGCATAACCTACGCCAATTTCAGGATTGTAGCAATGTGCTAAAAAAGAATCTTCATTGTTTTCATAAGCATTTTTACTAAATACTAAATAAAAAATACTTACAGATAAATAAATAAAAACATTAATTATTTTTAATGCCGTAAAACGTTTTGCATTATTTTGTAAACGTAACCGCGCAAAAGGCAGAGCTGTTAAGGTATCCGTAGCAATTATCAATACACACCATATTACATAATTTTGATTATTTGGATAATCCATTAATCCTGCAATATTTTGAGAGAACAAACATAAAAGCAATGTTAATGAAGCTGTACTGCAAAAAATAGAAATAAGAGCTGTAGAATACACTTTATCTTTATCGTCGATCTTATTTGAAAAATGGAAAAATGCAGTCTCCATACCATAAGTAAAAATGATATTTACAAAACTGATATAGGCATAAAATTCTGTATTGGATGCCATATCAGATGGCGTTTTAAAAATGTAGGTAAGGGCTAATGAAAATAAATAATTAATGATCCTTGGCAGAATACTGCCAAGCCCATAAATAATGGTTTGCCCTGCTAATTTTTTTAACGGATTTGACACTTTATTAGTTCAAATTAATAAAGTTAAAGAATATGTGAAGATGCATTTTTGTTTTAAACGTAAGATATCAACCAAAGATTGTAAACAGAGAAGCTAATTAACCTATATTGACATTTCCTTAATTTGGTCTTCGAGGATCTTGATCCCTTCAGTAAAACTATGAGGATTGTAGCCGAGATCCTTTTTTGCTTTGTCTATGATAAAACCGGTAATTGGCGGGCGTTTGGCAGGTTGTTTAATATCTGCGCTTTTGCTAGGTTTAATAAGATTTTTATCCAGTTTATAATAATCAGCCACAACATGTGCCAATTCTAAAATGCTGTAATAATCTTTTCCAGAGATATTATAAATTCCTTTTGCCCTTTTTTCTGCAATTAAAATACAGCCATCTGCCAGGTCTTCTGCTAAAGTTGGTGTTCTAAACTGATCGTCAACAACATTAATAGTTTTGCCTTGTTCTAAATTTGATTTTACCCACAAAACAATATTGCTACGGCTCATATTATCTACAATGCCATAAACAAGCACAGTGCGGGCAATTGCCCAATCAAGCGAACAGCCTTTTACAATTTCTTCAGCAGCTAATTTACTATCTGCATAATAACTTAACGGATTTGGAGTTTCGTTCTCGTCCAGCGGACCATGAGTTCCATCAAAAATAAAATCGGTACTTAAATGAATAAAATGTGGTTTGTAAAAAGGATCTTTACTTTTTAATTCTTCCAAAGTTTTTACCTGGTTGTAAACAGAAGTTACGTTCATTGCCCAACAGGCTTCTTTTTCTGTTTCACAAGCATCCACATTGGTCATGGCTGCTGTGTTTATGATCACATCAGGCAAGTGTTTTGAGAACACCTGTTTTACATTTTCAGCATTTGTTATATCAAGTGTGTCATAAATATATCCGTCCTGTTTTACCAGCCTGTTCTCGCCGCGTGCAGTGGCAATGCAGGTTACATCCTTAGTATTTCTTAGTTTATAAACTAATTTTTGCCCGAGTAAACCGTTCGATCCGGTGATTAATATTTTCATTTTTTATAAATTATTTTTTCAAAAAAAGTTTCGCGCTTTTTTCTAATTCCTTAAACCACTCTTTACCGTATTTACGAATCAATGGTTCTTTTAAAAATTTGTAAACCGGTACATCTAATTTTGCACCACAAGTACAAGCGGGTTTACAAACATCCCATTTATCATAATTAACAGCGTCGTACTCTTTATGTTTAGTAATTCGTATTGGGTATAAATGACAACTGATCGGTTTTTTCCAATCTATTTTTCCATCATAAAAAGCTTGTTCAATAGCACATTTGGCAATTTTATTTTCGTCAAAAAAAACAAAAGCACATTCTGCGCCGGGACTTACAAGTGTTGTAGTATAATCACCATCTCCATCCACAACATAAGCACCATATTTTTCAATAGCTTTAATGCCCTTTTTAACCATGTAAGGTTTTACTTTATCTACAACAGACTTAAGTATTGGCAGTTCATCCTTATCCAGCGGTGCGCCACTATCACCTGCAACACAACAGGCTCCCTTGCAGGCGTTGAGATCGCAAACAAATTTTTTATCTAAAATATCTTCGCTGATTAATGTTTTGTTAATGGCTATCATGATTGTTGTGGCAAAGATACGGAAGTACTCCTAATGTTATTTGTTTTTGTTGATCCGGGTCTAAAGAAAAAAGGATTAATTAACAGCCATTATCTGACCCATGTATGAACCTAAATGTTTCTCAAGAAGGAGATTGTAATTTTTTGTTTTTTTAAAGCCCATAAAAAATTCATTAAATACAACTTTTTGATTACAGCCTTTTGGGAGAACAAAACCAAACTCCTCTTTTGTTTGAATAAGCGGTTTTTGAATTTTCACAAATTTGCCGGGATTATTTTTTACATAATACCAAAAAGTAATAGCGTCAACATATCCAAAATACAATACATTGCGGGCTATTTCATCCAAAATTTTTGTGCCACTTGGTTGTGCCATTAATTTTAGGTCCGGTAAATAACTTTTTTTTAATTCGTTTACGTATTTGTTTAAAGTTGTATTGGTAACAGTAAGTGCTGTCATGATACCAAATGTTTTAATTATTTCAGGTTGTGTTTTTGCTTTGATATCTGTTGCGTTACCATTTGAAATGCAAAATGCCACATTTTTTAAATAAGAAGTGGTAAATTCTATTTCCTTTGTTTTTTCAGGTGTGATCGTAATTGCGCCAAGACCTATAGTATTATGAGAAGAGTTTTTTACACTGGCGTATAATTCATCTACATTTGTAAAACCAATGTATTTTGGTGTAAAAGTTGTTTTTTTTGCGGTTTTTTGCCACAATAAATATTCGTTGATAATATCTATTTCTAAACCTTTAGGAGCACCATTTTCAAGAGAAGAAAATGGGGGATTATTAAGGTAATGTATATAAATGGTATCGTTTGCCTGTGAAAAGCAAAAAAAGGTGCAAAATGCAAATAACGCTATCGTTACTATTCGTTTCAATTAATTTTTGAAATTATCTAAAATTTCGAAGCTCTAAATACTTTAACCAAAAGGTTTTAATCATTGGAATGTTAATATAATACCTGTTTTACGTGAGCCTTTATTCCTAAGTTTCAGGGATTTGCCATTTAAACAGTTAAGCTTATCTAATTTTTGGGGTTTTCTCTTGTAAAGATACCATTTTTATGGTATTTTTGTATTAATTTAGATTTAATCTAATTAAGATTAGAGTTATAAATGTTTTAAAATCAATAAGTTATGATAACAGTAACAGAAAATGCCAAGAATCACGCCATCGATTTGATCAAATCAGAAAATCGTCCGGTGGATAGTTTTATTAGAGTGGGAGTTGATGGAGGTGGATGCTCTGGTTTGTCGTACAAATTAGAGTTTGATAACCAGTTAAAAGAAGGTGATCAGATGTTTGAAGACAAAGGGATAAAAATTGTAGTAGATAGAAAGAGTTTTCTTTATTTGGTTGGAACTGAATTAGAATATACCGGTGGCCTTAACGGAAAAGGCTTTGTATTTAATAATCCAAACGCTAACCGTACTTGTGGCTGCGGCGAGTCATTCTCAGTATAAAAAGTTATGGGAAACGAAATTTTAGAAGAACATATTAATAAGGATTATGAATTTGGTTTTACAACCAATATTGATTCAGATACTTTTGCTCCCGGTTTAAACGAGGAGGTTGTAACGGCGTTGAGTAAAAAGAAAAATGAACCGGAGTGGCTTTTAGAGTTTCGGTTAAAAGCGTTTCGTCATTGGCAAACTTTGCCTGAACCAAATAACTGGGCACATTTAAATTATCCAAAAATAAATTACCAGGATATTAGTTACTATTCGGCTCCAAAAGTAAAACCTGAATTAAAAAGTCTGGATGAAGTTGACCCCGAACTATTAAAAACCTTTGCAAAACTTGGTATCTCATTAGAAGAACAAAAACGTTTAAGCGGCGTACAGTCAAATATTGCTGTCGACGCGGTTTTCGATAGTGTATCGGTAAAAACAACTTTTAGGGAAACCCTTTCTGAAAAAGGAATTATCTTTTGTTCGTTTAGCGAAGCTGTTCATGAATTTCCTGATCTTATTAAAAAATATATGGGAACCGTTGTTCCTTACACTGATAATTATTTTGCGGCATTAAACAGCGCTGTTTATAGCGATGGCTCTTTTTGCTACATACCCAAAGGCGTTAGGTGTCCGATGGAACTTTCAACTTATTTTAGAATCAACGCAACCGGTACCGGACAGTTTGAACGTACTTTGATCGTTGCGGATGAAGGAAGTTATGTTTCTTACCTTGAAGGATGTACTGCGCCACAACGTGACGAAAATCAATTGCACGCAGCTATTGTTGAGATCATCGCTCACAAAAATGCAGAAGTAAAATACAGTACTGTGCAAAACTGGTATCCCGGTGATAAAAACGGTAAAGGCGGTATTTTCAACTTTGTTACAAAGCGTGGTATTTGTTTAGAAGATAATTCTAAAATTAGCTGGACACAGGTTGAAACCGGTTCTGCCATTACCTGGAAATATCCTTCGGTAATTTTAAAAGGTAATAACAGCGTTGGCGAATTTTATTCGGTTGCTCTTACAAACAACATGCAGGAAGCTGATACCGGAACAAAAATGATCCACATCGGAAAAAATACCCGCAGCACAATTATCTCAAAAGGTATTAGTGCAGGCTTTAGTAATAATAGCTATCGTGGACTTGTACAAATCCGTAAAGGCGCAACCAACTCGCGTAATTTTTCGCAATGTGATAGTTTGTTAATGGGAGATAAATGTGGTGCGCATACTTTTCCATACATCGAAATAAAAGATAAAACTGCCGTTGTTGAGCACGAAGCTACTACAAGTAAAATTGGAGAAGATCAATTATTCTATTGTAAGCAACGTGGTATTGATAACGAAAAAGCAATTGGTTTAATTGTGAATGGTTATTGCAAAGAAGTATTAAACAAACTACCAATGGAGTTTGCAGTAGAGGCTCAAAAATTATTAGCTGTAAGTTTAGAAGGAAGCGTAGGGTAGTATTTAAATTTTGAATTCATTTGTAAAAAATAATTACCTCAATCTTACAATAGCTTTTTGTGCTGTTGTACTCTCTTGTGTAGTATTAAGCTTTGACAGGAAAATCGCCATTGATGGGGATGCCAGGGATTATTATTCATACCTGGTTTCGATATTTATAAATCATAATTTTACACATCAAACCGCTAAAGATTGGTT
>JBDSFC010000184.1:0-3931 GCA_039919745.1 Bacteroidia bacterium
AATAAAATACTGTAACCATAAATGCTTGGTACAATAATATTAATAAGCCAGATCAATACCGATGATAAAGCCAATGCGGAATTAGAAATACCTGAGTTTTGAAAAACAACCAGCGCAATGGCCGCTCTTATTGGCGCTTCAAGTACACTTATCATAGGAATGGTTGTTGTAATTAAATAATAAAGTGCGATACCAACAAATATAGAAAAATTTAAATTTTGTTGATGAAACAAATAGATGAGTAGAATAAATTGCAAGGCAAATACAAAGTATCTTACTATTGAAAGACTAAAAAGTTTAATTAGTTTTTGTGCAGTGAAAGGATATTTAAAATTATCGATAGTTTGTTGTTTGCTTATTTTTTTTGTAATAAAATTTAAAATAAGATCTATTTTAACAAGACAAAAAATAAACACGCCAAAAACAACAATAGCTATAGTACTGGTTGTATAAGCCAGCCAGGCGTTGTTGCCTTCAAATTGTTTTAGCTGGATAAATAAAGCGGTTAGACCAAATAAGTAAGTGATGCATAATTGAAACATACCATTTATAAAATGAAGCGCTGTAATTTTTGGCCGGTTCTCAACTTTAAAAAAAATAATTTTAGCTAAAAATTCTGTTGCGCGGCCCGGGGCTAAATTACCAAGACAAATACCGCTGTAAACAGAATACATGGCTGTTTTAAAATTTATTTTCTCTATCGGTTCAGTAATTAATTTCCATTTAAAAGATTCGATCCCCCAGTTTATTGGAATAAACAATAAGCAGGATCCAAAACAAATAATCCCTTTTATTGAAAAAGCCAAAGAGCTTAGTAATGCTAATTTGTCAGAAGTAAGATCTGCTTTTAAACGCCAATAAATTAGAATGAAACTTCCAAGGCCTATCAGCACTTTAAGAATGGTGGAAACTATTTTTTTACGCTCAGGCAAATTACGCTAAATTTACATTTTTAATGCCAATCACCGACAGAATCATATTAGGAATTGACCCCGGAACGGTTGTAATGGGTTATGGACTTATTCATATCCAAAACAATGTAGTTAAACCTATTGGTATTGGTGTAATAAAGCTCGATAAATTTGATGATCACGCGGTTCGTTTAAAAATGATCTTTGAACGCACCGTCGCCATTATTGAAGAATATAAACCTGATGAATTGGCCATTGAAGCGCCTTTTTTTGGAAAGAACGTACAATCGATGCTAAAACTGGGCAGGGCGCAAGGGGTGGCAATTGCAGCTGCACTCAGTAAAAATATTCCAGTAACAGAGTACTCTCCAAAAAAAATAAAAATGAGTATTACGGGGAATGGTAATGCGAGCAAAGAGCAAGTGGCCGCAATGTTAGTGCAAATTTTAGGGATAAAAAAAGAACAGGAATTTTTAGATGCTACCGATGCTTTGGGCGCAGCACTTTGCCATTATTATCAAAATAAAAAAGCCGGTGCAGGAACTAAATCATACACCGGCTGGAAAGCTTTTTTAACGGATAATCCTAAAAGGAAGGTTTAAAAACAAAAGCCACAGATTTCACAAATTACACTGAGTAAAAATACATCTGTGATATTCTGTGAAATCTGTGGCTAAGAGTTCAGTAATTAAAACTCAAAAGTTATTTGCCCGTCACCATCCAAAAAATCTTTGTTATTGGCTTTGCTTAGTTTTTCCATTGCCCTGCGGTGAAGTTCTACAGGCGATAACCCGCTTTTTTCATCATCAGCATCTTTTTTCAAAAATTTACGCGCTGCTTTTATTTCTTCAGGTTCTTTTAAATTAATTTCTTTTACTTTATAAGAACTTAATTTTTTTCCTTTTGCTTTAAAATTTACAACCGGACTGAACTCTACCATGTTAATGGTTTCTTCAGGGATCTCAACGCCTTTTTCTTTAGAGAACTTTACTTCTACGATAGGATTTATTTGCGCGGTGATCAATTCAATACGTGACAATTCATTTTCCGTAATGATCAGCGTTTTGTTTGTAGTATTTTCAGGAGCAAAACGTTTTGTGAAATACGATTTACTTTGTCCGTCAAAATAAATACAGGTTAACGTTTGATTTGGAAAATATTTTTCTATCATGATAGTATCTTCATCAAAGTGATTTAAGATATCATATGTATACAATTTATAAAATCCTTTACTGGTTACGGTTAAGATCTTATCTTCACCACTAAAGTTTCCAAGGAAGGTTCCTTTTTCATTTTTATTTAAACGAAGAACTGATTCATCAAACCAATAATCTTCACCACTTAAAGTAGAAGCGCCTTTTTCTTTAAGCACAACTTTTTTAATAGCATATTTGGTAACAATGTTTCCAACAGAGGTTCTTGCTTTAACAGGAATTTCAGTGAAATCAATGTCTAATTCTAGTTTACGAACACCACTTAACGGTTTTAAAATTACCTGTACTTTTTCTGCTTCGCCGTTTGGATTGATCGTAAACCAGTGTACCGCAGAGTTTGCAGTGCCTTTTGTAAGATCGTATTCTTTCTCACGTGTAACACCGGTTACATTAAAACGTTTAATAAAAGTGATCCCTTTTGGCCCATCCGTATAGATCATATTATACGTTGTGCGCTCATCATTCTTTTTAAAGATGGCTATATAAATAATATCTTTTCCAATAAATGATTTATCTGCCACCTTCACTACTTTCATCTTACCATCTTTGGTAAAAGCAATAATGTCGTCCAATGCAGAACAATCGGTAACAAATTCGTCCTTCTTTAAGCTGGTACCAATAAAACCTTCGGCGCGATTTACATACAGTTTTTCGTTAGCCATTATTACTTCAGTAGCAATAATTGTTTCCAATTGTTTGGTTTCTGTTTTACGCTCGCGACCTGTTCCGTATTTCTTTTTTAAATTCTTAAAATATTCAACAGCATAATCTGTTAAGTGGGCTAAATGATTTTTTACGATCGCAATTTTTTCTTCCAGCTCTTTCATTTGCGCTTCTGCCTTAAGAGTATCAAAGCGCGTAATACGGATCATTGGAATTTGCGTTAAACGGTGAAGATCTTCATCACTGATATCGCGAATTAATTTCTTTTTAAACGGTTTAAAGCGTTCGTATAAATATTCAAATAAAGTTTCTTTGTTGTTATATTTTTTAAAGTCGATGTACATTTCTTCTTTAATAAATACTTTTTCTAAAGAAGCAAAATGCCATTTTTCTTCCAGCTCAAGTTGCTCAATTTCCAACTCGCGTTTTAATAACGCTAAAGTTTGATGCGTTGAAATTTTTAAGATCTCGCTTACACCTACAAACCTTGGCTTCTCACTTTCAATGATACAGGCATTTGGCGAGATACTCATTTCACAGTTTGTGAAAGCGTATAAAGCGTCAATAGTTTTATCGGTAGAAATGCCTGGTTGTAAATGAACTAAGATCTCAACATTCTCCGCCGTATTATCTTCTACTTTTTTTACTTTTATTTTTCCTTTATCATTTGCTGCTAAAATAGAATCTATTAAAGAGCCTGTTGTTGTTCCAAAAGGAATTTCGGTAATGATGATCGTTTTTGGATTTAATTCTTTTACGCGTGCGCGGATCTTAATTTTTCCTCCACGTAAACCATCCTTATAATCGCTAAAATCGGCAATACCGCCGGTCATAAAATCAGGATAGATGGTTGCTTTTTTTCCTTTTAAGATCTGGATAGAAGCATCAATTAACTCATTAAAATTATGTGGTAATATTTTTGTAGCTAAACCAACCGCAATTCCTTCAACACCTTGCGCTAATACTAGTGGGAATTTCACGGGAAGCGTAATGGGCTCTTTATTACGGCCATCATAACTTAAACCCCAGTTGGTAGTTTTTGGGTTAAATATAACTTCCTGTCCAAATTTAGAAAGGCGCGCTTCAATATAACGAGGGGCGGCTGCGTAATCGCCGGTTAAAATATTACCCCAGTTTCCCTGG
>JBDSFC010000195.1:0-4790 GCA_039919745.1 Bacteroidia bacterium
CCAATCGCAGGGTATATCTACTTTTAAAATGCATGCAGGCCATCGTGGAATTAACGCTCCGGTTAAAAATTTAATTAGCGGTAAAAGCGAGATCACTTCTCAAAATCACGGTTTTGGATTAAATCCTGAAGACATCAAAAAAGACCCGAATATAGAAATTACACATATCAATTTAAACGATGGTACTATTGAAGGTATCCGTTTAAAAAATAAAAATGCATTCTCTGTTCAATATCATCCGGAAGCATGTCCGGGCCCTTTAGATGCCCGTTATTTATTTGATGAATTTATTGCGCTCATCGAAAAAGTAAAAAGCGGAAAGAAGGAAATGGTAAAATAAATTCAAAAATAATTTTATTAAAAAAGCCGTATTGAATTTAAATACGGCTTTTTTAATTTAATAAACTCCTAAATATTATTTTATTTCTTCAAAATCCACATAATCGCCTTCTTTATCAGTGCTTTTTTGGATCATTTCTTTTGGATCTTTTTTGGCTGTGAAAGTAGTTTTATCTTCTGATTGGTAATTTTGAGAAGTTGAGTTTGTATTGCTATTGGCAAAAGATTTTTTAGTACTGCCTTTAAAAATATCTACCAGCTTATATATAAGCCAAACAACAATTAAAGTCCAGATAATATCTCTCATAATAATATCAAAATTACGAATTTACATTTAATACTATGGTTATAGATTGTTAATTTAGAACGTTGAGTATTTTAGCCACAGATTACACTGTTTTTCACAGAAAAAAAGAGGGTTTTGTTGGTTTAATAAAGAACAAAATTCTGAGTGATCCGCGAAATCTGTGGCTAATAGAGTTTGGATGGTTTTTATAAACATTAACACCGTTCTTTATCAACAAAATTGGCTCTTGAGCAAGGATTTGATAATTTTGCACAAAATTAAATTTACCCAATGGAATCTTTAGAAAAAACAAACACGGATTACAAAACGCAACTTAACGATTGGATCAAACAGGAAAAAGCTGCTTTAGATCTTATAAATGTAGTAGGTAAACTATGGTTCGAAAGATCTATCGAGCTTATTTTATTTCGTAACCAGTTGGTAGATAGAAGCGCGAGCGAGATCATGAACCTGCATTTATACGCTAAGAATATTGTAAAAAAACCAATTTCTGTTTATGAAACACTTTCTATTGCCCAGGAAATTTTAGAATCAAAAGTTGGTGCAGGAAGAATTGATATTGGAAAATTAGCTTTTGAATGGGATCAGGAAAAAGCAAAGTATAAAACACAAACTGATTTTATTAATGATAAATTAAAAGATATGTTGGGTGTACCAAATCCGGTAACACCAAAGGATGTAGTACTTTACGGCTTTGGCCGTATTGGCCGTTTGGCAGCTCGCGAATTAATTGCACAGGCAGGTAAAGGCGAACAATTACGTTTAAAAGCCATCGTAACCCGTGGTAGCAGTAATGAAGAAATTGTAAAACGTGCCGATCTTTTACGTACGGATTCTGTTCACGGACCTTTTCCCGGAACTGTGATCGAAGATCTTGAAAATAAAGCCTTGATCATTAACGGACATACTGTTTATATGATCGACGCTAAAAATCCGGAAGATGTGGATTATACAAAATACGGTATTCATGATGCTTTGGTAATTGATAATACCGGCGTTTTCAGAGACAGAGAGGCATTAAGCCGTCATTTGAAAGCAAAAGGTGTGGCAAAAGTTTTATTAACAGCACCTGCAAAAGGCGATGTGCCTAATGTTGTTCACGGTGTGAACCACGAAACTGTTGATGTAAAAAAAGAAACTATTTTTTCTGCAGCTAGTTGTACAACAAACGCTATCATGCCTATTTTACAGGTTATTGATAAAGAATTAGGAATTCAAAAAGGACATATCGAAACTGTTCACTCTTATACGAATGATCAGAATTTATTGGATAACTATCATCCAAAATACCGTCGTGGCCGTTCTGCCGCTTTAAACATGGTTATTACAGAAACCGGTGCAGAAAGCGCTTTGAAAAAAGTATTACCACAGTTGAGTGGAAAATTCACTGCTAATTCGGTACGTGTACCAACCCCCAATGTGAGTTTGGCTATTTTAAATTTAAATATCAATAAAGAAGTTACACGCGATGATGTAAACGAAATTATTAAACGTTACGCATTACAAGGTGCTTTGGTTGAACAAATTCAATACGCTTTTAGTAACGAATTAGTAAGTACCGATATTATCGGAAGCTCTTGCCCGAGCGTGTTTGATAGCCAGGCAACAATTGTGTCTCCTGATAAAAAAACCATTATATTGTATGTTTGGTATGATAATGAGTATGGTTACACACGCCAGGTAATTCGTTTCAGTAAGCATATTAGTGAAGTACGCAGACCGGTTTATTATTAATCTTTAAAAATAAAGCAATGAAAAAAATAATTTTAATTTTTGTAATGGCAATAATTACAAATTTAGCAATGGCTCAACCACCTGCAGGTAAAGCAAATGTAGGCGATACTTATGGTGCTAAGATCGATCGCATGAATGCGGTTCCGGTAAAAGAACTTCCTTCTTTATTTAAAGGAAAAGATACTATTCCTGCAAAAGTTATGGGTAAAGTATTGGATGTTTGTTCCAGCAAAGGTTGCTGGTTAACAATGCAAGTGAATGATTCTACCAAAGCATTTGTAAAAATGAAAGGTTACGCGTTCTTTGTTCCATCGGCACTTTCGGGCAAAACAGTTGTATTGGATGGAATTGCTTTTACAAAAACCACTTCAGTAGCAGAGTTAAAACATTATGCTGAAGATGGAAAAAAATCTCAAAAAGAAATCGACGCTATTACTGCACCAAAACAAGAGATCCGTTTATTAGCAAATGGAATTTTAGTTGTAGAGTAATTTAAAGAGTTAATAGGAAATAGCGACAAGTTATTAGAAAGCTCCGTATTTTCGGAGCTTTTTTATTAATGTCTTAACCACAAAGAGCACTAAGAATGCACAAAGATCACAAAAAAATATTCTTTGTGCGCTTCGCGATATCTTCGTGTGCTTTGTGGTTAAATATCTAGTTATTTTTTTTACGTTTCTCGCTTTTTATGTTATGTTTGTAATCCTTAAATGAATCTTCAAGAAGCAATAAAACAAACCATCAGGGATATTCCTGATTTCCCTAAACCCGGTATTATTTTTAAGGATATTACACCCTTATTTTATGATCAAAAACTTTGTACACGAATTGTAGATGAATTTATTGCTAAAATGGATGTAAAACCGGATGCAATTGTGGGCATTGAAAGCCGGGGCTTCTTATTTGGCTTTTTAGTAGCAAATAAATTAGATATTCCTTTTGTTTTAGTGCGTAAAGTTGGTAAATTGCCATATAAAACTGTAAGTGTTGAATACGATCTTGAGTACGGTACTTCCAAAATTGAAATGCATGAAGATGCATTAAAAAAAGGATGGAATGTGATCATACATGACGATCTGTTGGCAACTGGAGGAACCGCAGAGGCCGCGGGAAATCTTGTTAAAAAATTAGGTGCAAACGTTTTAGGGTTTAACTTTGTAATAGGTTTGGATTTCCTTAACGGAGAAAAAAAATTAAATAATCATTCAAAAAATATAACATGTCTGGTACACTTTTAGAACACGAGGTTGGAATGAGTTTTCAAATGAACGAAAACCAAACAATGATTGCGGATATGATCCGCAAATTTGGTAAGGAACATATCTATCCTAAAATGATGGAGTGGGACGAGTCGCAGGAATTTCCTGTAGAAGTTTTCAAAAAACTTGGAGACCTTGGATTGATGGGTGTTTTAGTTCCAACAGAATATGGTGGATCAGGATTTAGTTATACAGAATATGTAACTGCAATTACCGAATTAGGAAGTATTTGTGGTTCTATCGCATTATCTATGGCTGCTCATAACAGTTTATGTACCGGCCACATTTTACAATTCGGTAACGAAGAACAAAAGAAAAAATATTTACCAAAATTAGCTACAGCTGAATGGATCGGTGCATGGGGTTTAACAGAAGCCAACACAGGTAGTGATGCAATGCGTATGCAATGTGTTGCAAAACAAGATGGCGATCATTGGGTATTGAATGGTACAAAAAACTGGATCACTCATGGGATCTCTGGTAACGTTGCTGTTGTTTTAGCGCGTACAGGTGAGTTATTGGATAGTCATGGTATTACTGCTTTTATTGTAGAACGTACAACCCCGGGTTTCCGTGGTGGTAAAAAAGAAAATAAATTAGGTATGCGTGCCAGCGAAACTGCTGAATTAATTTTTGAAAATTGTCGCGTACACAAATCACAGGTGTTAGGTAATGTTGGTGATGGTTTCGTACAAGCTATGAAAGTATTGGATGGTGGCCGCATTTCTATTGCTGCTTTAAGTTTAGGTATTGCAAAAGGTGCTTTAAACGCCAGTATTAAATATGCAAAAGAGCGTCAGCAATTTGGTAAACCTATTGCACAATTTCAAGGTATTGCATTTAAAATTGCCGATATGGCAACTGAATTTGAAGCTGCGGAATTATTAACGTTCCAGGCAGCGGATATGAAAAACAAGCATTTAAAAATGACCAAAGAAAGCGCTATTGCTAAATATTTTGCCAGCGAAGTTTGTGTAAGATGCAGTACAGAAGCTGTTCAGATCTTTGGTGGTTATGGTTATACAAAAGATTTTCCGGTTGAGAAATTTTACCGCGATAGTAAACTTTGCACAATAGGCGAAGGTACCAGCGAAATACAAAAACTGGTAATAGCCCGCGAATTACTAAAATAGTTTAAAACTTAAAAAACC
>JBDSFC010000200.1:0-6541 GCA_039919745.1 Bacteroidia bacterium
ATAAGGTATGTCCTTTTGAAACAGTAGTAGAAGGTACGCCTGAATTAGTTTATAAATTAATTGCACAGATCCAATCTGAAATTTTAAAGAACGGTTGCGATGAATTGATAATGAATATTAAAATTCATGCAGCAAACCGCGAACTTACTTTCCAGGAAAAGTTAGAAAAGTACTAATTCCCTTAATTTTATTTTCGCGTTAAACCCCTCACTTTCAGTGTGTTGTTGCCCTTGTTTTTTTAAGTCTAAAATTTACCCAACCATTTTTAGGTAATCAATGTATAGGTGATATAGAGTTCGGTTCTAAATCTCCTTTAATATATTATTTACAAAAAAAAATAAAAATGAAAAAAACAATTTTAGAACAAACAAAAAAAGTAAATTTTAAATTCTTATTATTTATTGCTTGCATGTTTTTACTGCAAGGTAATTTCAAATCTATATGTAATTTAAATGCGAGCTTTAATTATACAGTTGGTGCAAACGGTGTTGTAAATTTTGCCAGCACTTCTACCGGAACAACTATTGCTGCAAATTATCAATGGTATTTTTATCCTGGTAGCGCGCTTGGACAATCAGTAACACATACATTTAATAGCAATGGAACATATCCTGTTACATTATATGTAAATGATTCTTTATGTTTTGATTCAACCACTGTATATGTTACAGTTAATACAAGTACTTGTAATTTAAATTCTAATTTTAGTTATACGGTTAATGTAAATGGCGTGGTAAATTTTGCAAGCACATCAACAGGTACAACTGCAACTACTTCTTATCAATGGTATTTTTACCCCGGAAGCGCTACTGGTACTTCAGCCTCTCATATATATGCAAATGCAGGAACGTATCCGGTTTCTCTTGTTACTATAAATGGTAATTGTTATGATTCAACTCTCATTTATATAACTGTAAATACGGCCAGCTGTAATTTAAATGCAAATTTTAGTTATACATTAGGAGCAAATGGTGTTGTAAATTTTGCAAGTACATCTACGGGTACTAATGTTTCATCAAATTATCAATGGTATTTCTCACCAGGTAGCGCAAATGGCGCAAATGTAACTCATACTTATAATAACAACGGTACTTATGGTGTTTCTTTATTTGTAAGTGATAGCAGTTGTTATGATTCATTAACTGTTTATATTACTGTTACTACTGCAACATGTAATCTGAGTGCCGGGTTTACATATACAATGGGTGCCAACGGTGTTGTAAATTTTGCCAGCACGTCAACAGGAACAAATTCGGGTACTACTTATCAATGGTATTTTTCTCCGGGTTTTGGATCAGGTACTAATGTTACGCATACTTTTGCAAGCAATGGAACTTATCCTGTTATGCTTTGGGTTAATAACGGAAGTTGTAGTGATTCGGTTGTAGGTTATATTTCAATTAATACTACCACATGTAATTTAAATGCAAATTTTAATTACACGGTTAATACTAATGGCTCAGTGAATTTTGCAAGTACATCAACTGGAACAACTCCGTTTACCAATTACTACTGGTTCTTTAATCCGGGAAGTGCTATTGGCCAAACAACCACGCATAATTATACAAACAACGGTACCTATGCGGTTACATTATATTTATCAGACTCTTTATGCAATGATTCTATTACAAAATATATTACAATAGGAAATACAAATTGTAATTTGAACGCTAATTTTAATTACACTGTTAATGCAAACGGATCAGTGCATTTTGCGAGTATATCAACCGGTACAACTATAGCTACAAGTTACAACTGGTATTTTTACCCTGGTAGCGCTGTAGGACAAATTGTTAATCATACATATACAAGTAACGGTACTTACCCTGTTACATTGTATTTATCAGATTCTTTATGCACGGATTCTATCACAAAATATATTACCATTTCTAATATTAGTTGTAACCTTCACGCTAGCTTTACCTATACAGTTGGTGCAAACGGTGTAGTGCATTTTGCGAGTACATCAACCAATACAACCATTGCCGCAAGTTTTTGGTGGAATTTTGGTGATTCGCAATCCGGGAATGGCGCAAGCGTTACGCACACTTATGCCCCCCTTGGGCAGTATATGGTTACTTTAAATGTTTATGATTCTTTATGTCACGATTCAACAGCCATCATGATAAATACTTCTGTTGTTTCGGGAATTAAAAACAATAATTCTAATGTTGCTTCAGTAAAGGTTTATCCAAATCCAAATAATGGAGAGTTTATGCTTAATATCGTAGATGGAGAAACAACTTCAAAAGGGATAGAACTTTTAATTTATAATACACTCGGACAGATCGTTTACAAGAACGATGAAGAATTTGTGAATGGCACCTTAAATAAAAAGATAGATTTACAAGCTATACCAAATGGAGTTTATTTTTTGAAAATGGATAACGGAACAAATAGTAAAACGTTGAGACTAGTCATTCAAAAATAAATTTTAATATTTTTTTAAAAGCCGCTCAATTTGAGCGGCTTTTTTATTTATAACCCGCTTTTGTTGCATCATAGGCATTAAATGTGCCCAAAGATTTCGCGATAAGTTTATTTTCCCGGTTTAAACAAAAAACATCGCAACTAATAATTAAAAGACGATTACCTTTTTGTTCTACTTTTGCTTTTGCAACCAATTGATCATCTAAAAAAGCCGGTGACAAAAAATTTGATTTATATTCTACCGTACTTACTACTTTGTTTTCTTTATAAACGCTTGACAATCCTGCCACACCTAAGGCGCTATCTATTAAAGCGGCGATTACTCCACCATGAGCTGCATGAGGTGTTGCCAAGTGGTCTTTTTGTATAGTTATAAAATAATCAACTACCCCTTCTGAAACGATCTTAAATTCGATACCCATCAATTTTCCGAAATGATTATTTTCAATATACTTTTCTATTAGATTTTTTTCCTGGTTGCTCATAATTTAATTAAGGATTTTTCGGAATGATGATCGTATCATAAGACGGTGAATAACCTACAAAGGCTCCAAACACATCCTGGTTGCCGTCAAACATACTTATTACATTAGCAGGCGCACTAAATGGATTACTGTTACTGGCTTTGTTCTGGTAATAAGTATTCCAGAAATCGTATTCTCTTCGTCCGATCTTACACAATTTTACAACAACTGTATCGCCTCGTTTGTAGTAGCCTTTTTCAGGATCATCGTTGTATTGTTTTATTTCATTTGGCTGAGGGCCTCTATCATAAGAAAAATCAAATGTTTTTCCATCAATAAATTTATCATCAAAAACCGACAGATATGGCGCGGCATAAAATTGGTCGCGACCCAAACGTTTTGCAAACCAACGATACGCATCCCCTGAACCTTTTGGTTCAGAAAAGGTCTGCCACATAAATCCTAAAGTATCTTGTTCACCTTTAAAATATAAGCTGTCTAATTTTGCCGGTTTTAAAATTGTAGTACTTGTTTCAAATGTTTTGTCTCCAATAGTAACTCTTAAAGAATAGACTTTCCCTTCCTGTCCGGTTATTTTTAAACCAACATATAAATAACCAGTGCTTGGATCAAGTTCTTTTAAAGTATCAATTATTGTTCCATCCGTTACGGTTACAAAAGCGCCTTTAATAAAACTTTTTTCAGGTGTAGAATAATCAAAATCGCCAAAATAGGGCACGGAGTTGGATAGTAAAACAATAGCTGGGCCACCCGTTTCAATGCTTGCTTCCACTACAACTTTTTGTTTGTATTCGGGTAGTTTTAATTTCACATCTTTTCTACAGGAGAAAAGAATAAATAAAACAGATATGTAAATAATTTTTTTCATTAAAATTTAAAGTTCCAGGTTAAGCTGGGTAGTATTGGAAATAGTGACACTTGTCTTGCTCCAACTTTTAAAGTTCCTTTTGTGAAATCACCTTCTCTTGTTAAATAAATAAAGTAAGGATTATAACGGTTATATACATTAAACACACTTAATGTAAAACTGTTGCTAAAATTCTTTGCCCATTTTTTTGTTACCACAATATTGGTTGTGTCTCTTCCTTCTAATTTATATTGCTCAATTAAAACCTGTTTTCTTTTTTCTAATTTTTTTTGCCTGTCCGGGGAAAAGGTTACATTCAGATCCATACGGTGATAAGGGATGAACTGGTATGAATTTCTTAAACCATAATCATTACTCAAACTTCCTTCATATAAAAAAAAGCCATTCGGTAATGTTCCTCTATTACCTGAGCCATAAACCCAAACCATTCCAAAATTCCACCGTTTATTGGCATCGTAGGTTAATACCAACGAAGCATCGTGTCTCCTATCGTATTTCGCTAAAAATTTTTCACCATAATTTATTTCTTTAAATTGTCTCCATGTCCATGAAAGCGTGTATCCTATCCAGCCGGTAAATTTGCCTACATTTTTTTTCACAAAAAATTCTGCGCCATAAGCCCAGCCTTTTCCAAATGTAAAAGCATTATCAGGATTATCAAATACATTGTCTGATGGTTGCGCGCCTTCTTTATATTCAATTTGATTGCTCATTGTTTTATAATACACTTCAACACTGGTTTCAAACATATTATCCTTTAGATTTTTAAAAAAACCAAAAGCATATTGATTTGATTCCTGTGGTTTAATAACTTCTGTGCATGGCATCCATACATCTGTTGGTAAGCTTACCGAAGATATCGAAGCTAAGTGTATGTATTGAAAATTGCGGGTATACGAAGCTTTTAAAGAAGCTGTTTTGGTTAAAGAGTAACGTGCAGAAAATCTTGGTTCCAGGCCATTATAATTGGCTACTATCTCATTTGTTTTATAAGTAACTGTATCGTCTATCTTTCCAAAGGCATCTTTTTTGTATCGTGTAAACGGACCGATTTGTGTGAAGTTACAAAAACGTAAACCTGCATTTATTTTAAAGTTTTGCGAAATATCCCAGTCGTCACTTACATAAACAGCAGCATCGTGTGCATAAAGTTTAATTGTTTTACCAAGATCAAAAATGGTTTCACCTTGTTTCGCGCTTACACTTGTTGGTACAAATACATGAAAGATATAATTGGCACCTACTTTTATATTATGTCGTGAGTTAGGAAAAAAATTAAGATCGTATTTTAAATTATAATCGGTGATTCCTGATTTTATGGTCACCTCAAAATCATCCTGTGTGGCGCCAAAACTAAAGTTGTAATTTGTAAATATTGCAGACATGTTGGAAAATAATTTTGGACTAAAAATATGATTCCATCTTAAACAGGCTGATGCATTGCCCCATGGGATCTTGGTTTTAAATCCGCCTTCCACATCTGTAAAAACAAATTTGTCGCGGCCGTAATAGCCGCTTAAAAATAAGCGGTTCTTATCATTGATGATATAGTTGAACTTTGCATTCAGATCATAAAAAAAGTAAGAAGTGCCTTTAAAATCAGATTTTTCTATAAGAGGTTTTGCTAACACATCTATATAAGTTCTGCGGCCACTAATAATAAATGAACCTTTGTTTTTTACAATAGGGCCTTGTATGGTTAAGCGTGACGCAATAACGCCAATACCTCCATCAACCTGGAAATTTTGATTATTACCATCCTTCATACTTATATCCAACACAGAAGATAAGCGCCCGCCATATTGGGCAGGCATTCCTCCTTTAATAAGGTTTACATTTTTAATTGCATCGCCATTAAATACTGAAAAAAAGCCGAGTAGGTGAGAGGCATTATAAATAGGTGCTTCATCCAATAGAATTAAATTTTGATCAGGGCCACCACCACGCACATAAAAACCGGTATTGCCATCACCTGCATTTTTTACGCCCGGTAAAAGCTGAATAGTTTTTAAAATATCTACTTCGCCCATAAAAGCGGGGATCTTTTTGATCTCTGCCATATCAAGCTGTACGGCGCCCATCTGTGTGTTCTGCACATTCTCGTTTCCTCTTTTAGTAACAACTTCCACTTCGGTTAAATTTGTTTCTGCGGGAGAAAATGACACGTTAAGCGTTGTGTTCTTATCAAGATCAATTTCCTGCGTAACCGTTTTGTAACCAATATAAGAAATGCTAATTGTATACTTACCTTTTGGAGCAGTAAGCGAGAAAAACCCATATTGATTGGTAGCTGTGGCCTTGTTTGTTTCTTTTAAAAGAACAGTTGCGCCAATAATTGTTTCGCCGTTTGTACCATCTTTTATACTACCGCCAATTGAGAAGTTTTGGGAAAATATATTACCAAAAACAAATAAAAAGACGAATATGAAATAGTTCTTCAAGGCTTGTAAAAATAGTGAATTGGGAGGTTTTAATGAAATTAATAATACCAAATTATTGTTAATCAAGCACATTTATAAGTTACGTTTTTGTAAGTTACATTTTTGTTACTTATATTTGTATATAAATTATAAAAATGGAAACAACTCCTTTTGTTTTTGGAAAAATTGTTAGTGGCCTGGATTTTACAAACCGCCAGGTAGAAACCGAACGTCTGTTGCAGAATTTTAATTCAGGTATCAATACTATTCTTATTTCGCCACGTCGTTGGGGAAAGTCTTCTCTTGTAAAAAGGGGTACTGAGCAAGCTAAACGCAAG
>JBDSFC010000020.1:0-7792 GCA_039919745.1 Bacteroidia bacterium
GTGTAAAAGGTAATTCAACCAGGTCTAATTCAGGAAACACTTTTTTTAATTGTGTTCTTACAAATTTATCCATGCCATAATTATCACTTACATGTAAAAAGCCGCCGGCTATTAAATAGTTGCGTAAATTTTCTGCTTCCTGTGTAGAAAAAATAACATTGCCGTGCCCGGTCATATGCACAAAAGGGTAATTATAAATTTCAATACTTCCTGCATCTACAATTCCTTGTTCAGGATTAATAGTTGTTTTAATATTATCGTTACAAAATTTAATAAGGTTAGGAACGGAGGTTTCTAAATTAGCATACCAATCGCCACCACCATTATATTTTAAAACTGCAATTTGAAAACTGTAAGGTGGAATTGTATAATAGTCGCCAAACATTAACGCAGATCGGCCTTCAATAAAAAAGAAAACGCAAAAAAGAGTAACTATTTTTTTGAAAAAAAGCATTTAAAAAGTTTAGAATTTTACGAGAACAAATTAGCAAAAATTAGTGGATAATTTTTAATAAAATATCTTAAATATTTTTCTTTATGCTGGTATAAATTTATTTTTTTTTGGGGCGTGCCCCTTCGGGTCGGGCTTTACGTTTCAATCTTTTTGTTGAAAGGCCAACAAAAAGGATTTTCACTACAATCCCTCACGCAAATTTGTGAATATTGCGTTAGGGATTGTAACGAAAAGCCCGGAATGTAGCAAAGCGGAATGAGGACTTGCAGTGAAAAGCCCGGGCCGAAGGCAACGCCCAAAATAAGTAGATGATTTGCTTTTTACGTATTTTAATTATCCGAATTCTTATAAAACTCCACAAGCTGTATTGCCTGCTTAGCCTCGGTTACATCATGCACACGTAAAATAGAAGCGCCGTTTAGTAATGCAATAGTATTTAAAACCGTTGTGCCGTTAAGCGAAGTTACCGGATTGGTACCAATTACTTTATTGATCATACTTTTTCGTGAAAAGCCCGCCAAAATAGGATATTGATTAAATTGGTGTAAATTTTTAAGGAGCAGGTAATTATGTTCTTGTGTTTTGCCAAAACCAAAACCAACATCTACAATTATTTTTCTGAAATTAAAAGCCTGTAATTTTTCTATTTTTTTTGAAAGTTCTTCGCGTACATCTTCTACTACATTATTATAAACAGGGTTTTGTTGCATTGTTTGCGGAGTGCCTTGCATGTGCATCATAACATAAGGTAAGTCAAGTTTGGCAATGGTTTTAAACATATTGTCATCCATACCCCCGCCGCTGATGTCGTTTATAATATCTGCCCCGTTATCAGCACTTTTTTGAGCAATAGCGGCATTAAATGTATCTATGCTAATAAGAACTTCCGGAAATTTTTTGCGTATTTCAGGTAAATATTGCGATAAACGATCCCATTCTTCCTGCTCGCTTATTGCTTTAGCATTGGGCCTGGATGAGGCAGCGCCAATATCAATAATATCAGCGCCCTGGTTTATTTTCTCTTCTACATCCTGTAAAACATCATTTACATTGCTGTATTTGCCGCCATCGTAAAAGCTATCGGGTGTAATGTTTACAATAGCCATTATTAATGGTTTAATAAATGTTACTATTTTGCCGTTACAGGTGTATTCCATTGGGTAAATTTCGCTATTTTTAGTCATCATTTTTATATGCAAACTACATCTCAACAATACGACGCAGCAATTTCTCAGTGCAAAGATATCTTTTTAAAGAAGATGAAAGACTATGGCACTGCCTGGCGCAATTTAAGGCCAACTTCTTTAACAGATCAGATCTTTATTAAGGCCCAAAGGGTTAAAAGCATTGAAGAAAAAGGTTCTCAAAAAATAGCGGATGATATTAAAGGAGAATATATTGGCATAATTAATTATTGCATTATAGCTTTAATTCAGCTGGAAATGGCGAATGATACACGTGTTGATCTACCGTATGACGAAGTAGCCAATTTATACATTAAGTACGCCTCGCAAACCAAACAGTTAATGGAAGATAAGAACCACGATTACGGCGAGGCCTGGCGCGATATGCGTTTGAGCTCTTTAACGGATCTTATTTTAATGAAAGTATTTAGGGTAAAACAAATAGAGGATAACAAAGGACAAACCATTATTAGCGAAGGAGTAGATGCCAATTACATGGATATGATCAACTACTCTGTGTTTTCACTTATTAAACTGGCCAAATAAAATCGTTAAAAAAAATTAATTTAACTTTTATAGATGGAATTACTCAATATCTTTAAAAAATAACAGGTTCAATTATGAAAAAATTTCTCGCTTCTAATGCCTTTCGTTTTATTTGGTCGGCCGGCTTGGCTTTAATAATTTATTTTATTATGCCACCATGTTTTAGTAAAACAACAACTGTTATTTTATTGGCAATTGAAATAATCTTAATTAATGGTGCCGGTTATATTGCCAGGATTCCAATGATCACTCATATAGCCAGGGTATTGGTTGGCGGACTTTTTATTTTTTCAGGCTTTATTAAAGCGAATGATCCTTTAGGATTTTCTTATAAACTAAAAGAATATTTTGAAGTATTTCAAAACGATACAGGCATGGCATTTTTTGAATGGTTTGCACACATTGCTTTACCTTTAGCTGTTATTATTTGCGCGAGCGAAATTATTTTAGGCGTCATGTTATTGATCGGTTATAAAACACGTTTAACACTTTGGTTATTATTTGCGCAAATAGCTTTTTTTACTTTCCTAACGTTTTATTCGGCTTGTTATAATAAAGTAACGCATTGTGGCTGCTTTGGCGATTTCTTAAAATTAAAACCCTGGGAGAGTTTTTGGAAAGATATTGCTTTAATGATCTTAATTACAATACTGTTTGCGGGTAAAGAAAATATCCGGGAAATGTTTGCGCCAATGATCTTGAGTACTTTGTTTTTATTAGGTGTTGTGTTTTCTTTTGGATTTCCGATCTATGCTTACAGAAATTTACCACCACTTGATTTCAGGGCTTATGCACCGGGCATGAATATTAAAGATAATATGAAAGCAGGCGAGGGCTATCAACCAGCCAAATACGAAACGCGGTTTAAATATGAAAATTTAAAAGATCATACCGTAAAAGAATTTGATCTTAAAAGTTATCCATGGCAGGATACTGTGATCTGGAAATGGGTATCAACAGATAATGCAGAAGTTCAGGCTGCTGTTAACCCGCCAAAAATAACTGATTTTACGGTAAATAATTTAGAGGGCGTTGCAATAACTGATTCTGTTTTAAATGATAAAAATTATAGTTTCTGGTTAATTGTGTATGATCTTAAAGAAACAAAAGAAGATCCAACATTAATGGCAAAGATCAATGATTTTTATAAGTTGGCTGAACTGGATAAAAATAAATTTATGGCCTTTACTGCCAGCGGTCCTTCTGACATTGATAAATTTAAACACGATCACAATGCATTGTATGATTTTGCAATGGTAGATGGTATCGTTTTAAAAACAATGATCCGTAGTAACCCGGGTTTAATGCTGGTAAAAAACGGAACAGTTATTATGAACTGGCACTACAATAATTTTCCTGGTTTTAGTGATGTGAAACAAAAATACATGAAATAGGCTAAGATAGAAGTTTGAAGGTTTAGAAAGTTTTGAAAGAAAAAAATCATTGAAAACCCTTTCATGTTTTATTGGAAGGGTTTTTTGTTAGAAATGAAAGCAGCAGGTTTAAGTGATATAAAAAAAGAATTAGAGCATCTTCAGCAAAAAGAATTGCTGGAGCTTTGTATTTCGCTTGCCAAGTATAAAAAAGACAATAAAGAATATTTGGGCTTTTTATTATTCGAGTCCCATGATAAGCTTCAGTTTATGAAAGAAGTGAAGAATGAGATCGATGCGCATTTTGAAGAAGTAAAATTACAAGCCAATTTATATTACGTAAAAAAAAGCCTGCGTAAATTATTACGCATTATTACAAAATATACAAAGTATGTTGATGATAAAGGTTTATCAGCCGAAATGCATATTTATTTTTGTTTGAAATTAAAAAACTCAGGTATTCCATATCATAAAAGCCAAATGTTGGTTAACCTGATGGATGGACAAATAAAAAAGATCAATACCTTAATGACCACCCTGCATCCTGATCTGCAAAACGATTATTTACAGGATCTTGAAAAGATCATGAATTAAGCAATGTTTGATCAGCCAAATCCACAACTGCTTTTAGACCTGGTAAAAATGCCAATGCCTTATGGTCGTTATAAAGGCGTAATACTATATAAATTACCTGTTTCTTACTTAGAATGGTTTAATCGCAAGGGTTTTCCTGAAGGTAAATTAGGCATGTTATTGCAAACACTTTACGAAATAAAATTAAACGGTTTGGAGTTTTTGTTTGAGAGGATCAAAAAGGAAGCAGGATTATATTAAGTAATAATTATTTTTAACTTAGTGTTTCATTTCGCCGATAAACTTTTACTAAATATGCACCGTTAATTTATATTTTGAACGATAAAAAAATCATGAAACAAATTTTAGTTCTTTCGCTTATAGTTTTTGGTTTTCAGTCTATAAAAGCCCAAGCTAATAAAATTCAATACGATTCGTTGCTCGCCAAAAAATTGGGTGCCGATGATTATGGTATGAAAAGTTATGTAATGGTTTTATTAAAGACCGGAACATATAAAACAAAAACCAAAGGTGAATCTGATTCTCTTTTCCGCGGGCATATGGATAATATTATTAAGCTCGCCAACGAAGGTAAATTGGCTTTAGCCGGTCCTTTCGGAAAAAATGACCTATACCGTGGTGTATTTATCTTTAATGTAAAAACCATCGAAGAAGCAAAAGAACTAACGGCAAAAGACCCTGCTATTAAAATTAACTTATTTGCTGTTGATTACCTTCCTTGGTATGGTTCCGCAGCAGTGACTGAAATTAATACTATTCATAAAACACTCGAAAAAAAATCACATTAAGAATTTAAAATGCGCATATATTTAATAATTATATTTTCCTTTTTTTTCTGCGCTGGCTTTGCGCAACAGAGTAAACTTGATTCTCTTTATAGTGATCTTAAGAATGCCACAGAAGATTCCGTAAGGCTTAATATTCGTTGTAAAATAGGGCAGATAACACCTGTTTTACGGTTGCCTTTTTGGGATAGTTTAATAACTGATTCGAAAAAATTAAACCTCAAACGTTTTGAGGCTATTGCATTAAATGGAAAAGGTTCAGCTTATGATGAAATGAATGATGCCAATAGATCTATTGATTGTTTTGACAAAGGCCTGAAAATTTATGAAGAACTTGGCGATAAAAAAGAGATCGGCAAAAACCTTCACATACTTGGTTATATATATTATGATCAAGGCAATGCTGCTAAAGCATTAGAATATTACCAAAAAAGTTTAAAGGCCCAGCAGGAGATAAACTTTAAAGAAGGAATTGGCGAGGCTTTAAATAATATTGGCTTTATATATCAAACCAATGGAGATATTAGCCAGGCACTTGATTATTTTATTCAGGCCATAAAAACATTTGAAGAAATAAACGATAAAAAAAACACTGCTTATCTTTTAAATAATATTGCTTTTTTATACCAAGGCCAGGGTGATACTACTAAAGCATTAAGCAATTATATTAAATGTTTAAACATTTTAAAGAAGTTGAATGATAGGAAGGCCATGGCAGGCACTTATAATAACCTGGCCCTTATATACCAATACCGTGGAGATATAAAAAAGGCACTTGGTTATTCTAAAGAAGGGCTTACTATTCGTAAGACCATCGGCGATAAAAAAGGTATGGCAGCTTCACTTACTGCTATTGGCGCTATTTATGAGATGATAGATGACAAGAATTCCGGAAATTATGATTCAGCACTTCATTATTTTCTCCAGGCATTTGAGATAAGAAAAGTGTTGAACGAAAAAGCAGGTTTCGCAAAATCATATAATGATCTGGGGAATGTTTATTTTAAAAGAAAAGAATATGTAAAGGCCATGGAGTATGGACAAAACTCTATGTTACTTTCTAAGGAGCTTGGTTTTCCTTCACAATTAAGTAATACTGCAAAATTACTTTATAAAGTTTATAAACATCAAAATAAAATGGCACAGGCGCTTGAGATGCATGAGATCTTTGTGCGTATGAGAGATAGTATTAATAATGTTGAAACGCGAAAATCAAGTGTAAAAAAACAATTTCAATATGAGTATGATAGAAAAGTTACTGCGGATAGTGTAAGAACCGGCGAGGAGAAAAAATTAGTTGCTATAAAATTGAAGCAGGAAAAAACACAAAGGTATGCCTTGTATGGTGGTTTCATTTTAGTATTGATCTTTGCGTTTTTTATGTTTAATCGTTTTAGAATAACACAAAAACAAAAAGTTGTTATTGAACAACAAAAAAACATTGTTGAAGAAAAGCAAAGAGAAATTTTGGATTCAATTAATTATGCTAAACGGTTACAAGATGCAATTTTACCCGCGGAAATTTTTTGGCGCGAAAATTTTAAAAATGGATTTGTGTTTTACAAACCAAAGGATATCGTTGCCGGAGATTTTTACTGGCTCGAAAAAATAAATGATACTGTATTGTTTGCAGTGGCAGATTGTACGGGCCATGGAGTTCCAGGAGCTCTGGTATCGGTTGTTTGCAGTAATGCCTTAAATAGAACGGTACTTGAATTTGGTATCATTGATCCCGGAAAGATCTTAGACAAGACCCGCGAATTGGTTATTGCCACTTTCGAAAAAAGTGGTGAAGAGGTTAAAGATGGTATGGATATTAGTTTGTGTTGTTTGAATGTAAAAACAAAAGAACTATTATGGGCGGGGGCAAATAATTCTTTATGGTATGTCAAAGCAAACGAAATTAAAAAAGATCTTACAACTAATGCTATATTAGAAATAAAAGCAGATAAACAGCCAATAGGTAAATATGACCTTACAAAGCCTTTTACAACTCATAAAGTGCAATTGAATGAGGGTGACATTATCTACTTGTTTTCTGATGGTATTGCTGATCAATTTGGTGGGCCAAAAGGTAAAAAATTCAAGTATAAAAAACTGAAAGAGATCCTTTTGGCAAATATAACTAGGTCAATGGATGAACAACAGTTGGAACTTGAAACTACCTTTAATAAATGGAAGGGCGACCTTGAACAGATAGATGATGTTTGTGTTATAGGTATGAAGATTTGATGTGTTTAATAGGCAATTTTAAGTTTGCTTTTTCTTTGGTAATATTCCCGTTTCTTTCTTTCAATATTTGCGAAAAATCCGTTTAAGCAGTCCTGATTTGCAAAAAATGCAAAATTTAGGTGTTGCTGCTTGATCTTACTTGTTTTTCTATAAAAATCACAGTTTTTCGAAAAGCTGCTTTATTATTCCGTAAGTTTTTACTTCTCAGTTGTCCGACTTTTGTTTCATAATTATTTATTAATCAAAAACAATTAAAAACAAAACACAATGAGAACACACTTACTAACATTAGGTTTTTTACTTGCAGGTTTAGCTACAAAAGCACAAATCTGGCTTTCTTTTGATCAAACAAATGGCTTAGCTAATAACAATGTCCAGGCCATTGCTATAGATGCTATGGGTAACAAATGGTTTGGCACTTATGGCAGCGGCCTTTCTAAATATGATGGTGCAAACTGGACAACCTATACGGTAAACGACGGTTTGATTTGCGATTTTATAAGAACTATCAAAATAGATACTAATGGGGATGTATGGATCGGAACAGAAGGGGGTGTTTCCAAATTTAATGGAAACACCTGGGTTAATTACACAACATTTGATGGTTTATCTAATAACCTGGTG
>JBDSFC010000245.1:0-3049 GCA_039919745.1 Bacteroidia bacterium
TACGTTGGTGGAGATGTAGCTTCGACAGGCTCAGCTACCGGGTGTATGTCTCTGAACTTACGCGGTCATTTACCTTGTCGAAATGCATTTTCAATAATTTCGTATACGGTCATTGAGCCTGTCGAAATGTACTTTCGATAACTACTCAGATTTATTTTTAGACTTAGAAAGATCAGGTAAATTCTCGTATTTACCTTTAATCAAAGCTTCTTTCTTTTTCCTACTCCATCCCTGAACCTGTTTTTCTCTATTGAATGCAAGATCAATTCTTGGGTATTCTTCTGTATAAACTAGTATAACCGGCAGGCGGGTTTTTGTATAATTTGCTCCTAAACCATTTTGATGTTGAGTGACTCTAATGTCTATATCAACAGTACTCCCAGTATAATAACTGTTGTCAGCACATAATAATATATACATGAAACCTGTCATTTAGCAAATTTAATAAATAAGTAATAGAAAATTATTTTGAGTGAGATTCACTTTATTACAACACCATTTCTTCAAACAAACGTTTCGCAGTTTGTTCCAGGTTAGTACTTAAACCAGGATGAGGGCGCGATGTTTGAATTACAGAACTTCTTACAGCTGTTAGCCATCTAAAACGGGAAGCCTCGTCCATTAAGGCAATTGGACCACCATTAGTATCACCGGCAGCTATTTTTTGAAAGGATATTAAATTTTGATGAACTTGTTCAAGATCTATTTCTTTACAAAATAAAATCAGCTTTTCTTCATTGATCTTAAAATGCATTGTAATGAACTTTTCTTTTTTGCAAAAAAGCACAATACCTACATTAACAAATTCTTCCCGCTCAATAAGCGGAACAATGCGAATGACAGAATATTCATATAAATATTTATCTTGCATCCTGCGCTTCTTTAGTAAAATTATCAGCGTAATTCAAACGTCTTAATAAGAACTGAACATACACTTCTTTTAATTGATCCGGTGTTTCATCTTCGCCTTCCCATTGCAACCATTCGTTTGGTATAAGTGCAACAATAGCGCGGATATTTTCTTCAGTAAGCAATTTTTTAAATTTAGTATTTACTTCTGCTAATAAAGTTGCTTTGGGCAATAGTACATGGTCTTTTATAAATGTAAAAGGGCCGGTTGCTTTAGATTCCCAGTTGGTCCAGGTATATTGAAAATACAGGCATGAGCCATGATCGATCAGCCAAAGTTCTTTATTCCATATCAACATATTTACATTTCTGAATGTTCTATCAACATTTGTAAGATAAGTATCAAGCCATACGATCTGCGAAGCCAATTCTGCATTTACCGGAGTAACAACCGGGTCATAATTAATTGCTCCCGATAAAAAATGAAGTGCTAAATTTAATCCCTTGCTGGCTTTTAAAAGATCCTGGATCTCTTCATCTCCTTCTGTACGACCAAAGGCTTCATCCAGATTGGCAAATACCAACTCAGGCACTTTTAATCCCAATACCCGCGCAATTTCTCCGCCAATTAATTCAGCAATTAATGTTTTTACGCCATGGCCCCCACCTTTAAATTTTAAAACGTATTTAAAATCATCATCTGCTTCTGCCAAAGCGGGTAAAGACCCACCTTCGCGCAAAGGCTGAATATAACGTGTTACATTTACAGTACGGAGTGATGGTACGGTTTGCATGATCTTATAAAGATAATGATTTTTAGAAATAATAAAAACGGGTTCTTAAGCTACGTTTACAAGCTCATTCACATCAATGCTCATATGCGTTTGCGAGAAAATGCATTTACCGTTTGAAATGATCAAAGCTTGTGGTGATTCATGAACAACATGGTAACGCTCTGCAATGGCATTTGAAATATCGCGATGCGCGATCAGATCTAAATAATAAGGTTTAATTTTTTCAGAAAATCCATCTTGCCATTTACGCTCAGTTCTTCCCAGGGAAGCATCACTAATACTACAACGTGTACTGTGTTTAAAGATCAATACTTTTTGAACGGTAGATTCCTGGTCAATAATATCCAGTTGTTTTATATCTGTTAGTTGGTTCCATTTCATCTCATAAAGATAATATTTTTTAAAATGGAATGTTGTTAAGGATTGTTAGCTTGCACGCCAATAGATTCCAAAATTATATTTCTTTCGGGAAAGTTTATAAAAGAAAAAATATATAAGTAAACCAGGTATATCCAACATCAATTTTTGGACGTTGCCTTTGGCCCGGGCTTTTCGCTGCAAGTCCTCATTCCGCTCCGCTGCACTGTGGGCTTTTCGCTGCAATCCCTAACGCAACGTGTATATACAAACAAACCATTACTTCTCAAGCACCCGTTTATACATAAACTCGGTAAATTCTTTAATATTAAATAATGGCGAACTGCAATAGGAAGAAGTGCATAAAACCATAAAATTGTCGTCAAACGAATCAAAGAGATCTTTTTTATCTTCAATAACATTTCCCTTATCGTAAATAACACTGTTAAAATAAAAACGTGGAAAAGCGGTTGTTTCTCTTAAATAATCAGGCATTAACAAACTGTTCTTTTTTATCATTAGCGCTGCATTAATAGGTTCAGTATTCAACTCTTCAGAAGCGCTGATAATGCCGGGCTCGGTTGATAATGTATTTACCAATTCTGTACTGGTTAAAAAATTAAGAATATCTGTTGCCGTTTTTTTATAAGATGGCTCATAAAAATAATAAGATGCATAATTTAATAAACGACAGGCATCAATATTTTCTGATACATTATAAGTTGATCTGATAGCACTATTACCTATGTAAGTATAAAAATAGCCTTTGCCTGAATTAAATTTTGTAGAAATTTCTTTAATTAATTCTTTTGCGTCTTCTTTGTATTTTACACTTTGTGTAGCCCTATACACCAGCATTAATGTTTTCGCAATACTTAAATTATCTTTTAAAGAAGTAGTAGAGTTATATTTTGCGCCATGCATATACGTTGCATTTAATTTACGTTTTGTCTTCAAAAAATCAATACAATTTGACGCACTATTTAAATATTCCTGTTTGCCAGATGTTGCCCAAAGTATTGTTAACGCTTCTGCATAAACGGCATTAT
>JBDSFC010000248.1:0-2667 GCA_039919745.1 Bacteroidia bacterium
TGCAAGCCAAAATGATACGATCTATTATCGCTTTACGTTTAAATCTGATGGCATTAATACTAATAAAGAAGGTTGGATGATCGATAATATGAGCGGTCACATGACTATTTTACATCCTGTTAAGGAGATCAGCCAGATCGATAACATTGTAGTTTATCCTAATATAACAAACGGGATCGTTAATATTGAAATGAAAAAGAAAAGTGAAAAGGATGTTATACAAAATCTTGAATTATATAACAGCGATGGAAAACTGGTTGAACGATTTGGCCAAAATTACACTAAGCTATTGATTGACCTCAGTAATCATCCCACAGGTATGTATTATTTAAATGTAACTATCAATAAAAAAGTAAGTAAGTTTAAAATACTTTATGAAAAGAACTAAGTTAAGTTTTTTTGCTTTTTTAATTTTGTTTACCTGTCTTTTTTTTTCTTTTAACCCTTTTATAAAAGATAAACCTTACATTTTTCCAGAGATAAATTACTTTCCTGTAATGCCGGTTTCTGCAAGTAATTCTGTTACAATAAATGGTGTTGAATTAGGTAGATATTTATTTTATGACCCAATATTAAGTTTTGACAGCAGTATTTCGTGTGCCAGTTGTCATAAACAAGAATTTGCGTTTAGTGATTCTCCAAATCAATTCAGTAAAGGCATTTATCAACAATTACAAAACCGAAACACGATGCCATTGTTTAACCTTGCATGGTATCCAAATTTATTTTGGGATGGCAGGGCAGAAACAATAGAACAACAGGTTTTTCACCCGGTTAGGGATAAAAAGGAAATGAGCATTAACTGGAAAGAAGCAGAGAAAAAAATCAAACGTAATAAATTCTATAAAAAATTATTTAATAAAACTTTTGGAAAGATTGAAATAGACAGCAACCTTATATCTAAAGCCATTGCTCAGTTTGAACGTACGCTTATTTCATACAATGCCAAATATGATAAAGTTCTCAGGCATGAAGCCAAATTTACAATGGAAGAATTGGAAGGATTGGAATTATTAAATGATATGACAAAAGGTAATTGCTTACATTGTCATACAACAGATGCAAATGGCCTTGGAACAACCGGTGAGTTTAGCAACAATGGCTTGGATGAAGTTTCAAACTCTTTAGATTTTAAAGATATTGGCCGGGCTAAAACCACAAAAAAGGATGTGGATATTGGGAAATTTAAAATACCATCGCTACGTAATCTCTTGTTTACTGCCCCATACATGCATGATGGAAGATTTAAAACCCTGGAAGAAATAGTTAATTTTTATAGTGAAGGCCTCAAAATTAGCCCAACAATTGACTCAAAGATGGAATTTGCTCATAATAGAGGCTCAAAATTTACAAACCTTGAAAAGAAAAAAATAATCGCTTTTTTAAAAACCTTATCAGATTCAAGTTTTATAAAAGACAAACGATTTAGTAATCCCTTTAGTAAATAATCCATTCAATTTCCTAAATTTGTAGTTCTAAAAAATAGTACCATGTTTGATAATTTACAGGATAAACTCGACCGCGCTTTAAAAAATTTAAAGGGCCAGGGCAAAATTACAGAAATAAACGTTGCCGAGACCATGAAAGAAGTGCGTAAAGCACTGTTGGATGCCGACGTTAACTATAAAGTAGCAAAAACATTTACTGATACTGTTAAAGAAAAGGCTTTAGGCCAGAATGTATTAACAGCAGTATCTCCAGGACAAGTACTCGTTAAAATAACACACGATGAACTAGCCCTTTTAATGGGTGGTACTAAGGAAGACATTTACCTTGGCGGCAATCCAACCATTATTTTAATGAGTGGTTTACAGGGTTCTGGTAAAACTACTTTTACTGGGAAATTAGCCAATTACTTAAAAACCAAAAAAGGTAAAAAACCTTTAATGGTGGCTTGTGACGTTTACCGTCCCGCTGCTATTGACCAATTGCATGTATTAGGAGAACAAATTGGTGTTGAAGTATTCAGCAATAAAGAAGAAAAAAATCCGATCAAAATTGCAGAAGCTGCTTTAAAACAAGCTAAAGAAAATGGCAACAGCGTTGTATTGATAGATACAGCGGGCCGTTTAGCAATTGATGAGCTAATGATGAACGAGATCGCGGATCTTAAAAAAGCAATTAAGCCAAACGAAATTTTATTTGTTGTAGATAGTATGACCGGCCAGGATGCCGTAAATACTGCAAAAGCATTTAATGATCGTTTGGATTTTGATGGCGTTATCTTAACTAAATTAGATGGTGATACACGTGGTGGTGCAGCTTTATCAATTAAAAGCGTTGTAAACAAACCTATTAAATTTATTGGTACTGGCGAAAAGTTGGATGCATTGGATGTGTTCTATCCTGAACGTATGGCCGATAGGATCTTAGGCATGGGTGACGTTGTAACTTTAGTTGAACGTGCACAGGAACAATTTGACGAAGAAGAAGCAAGAAAATTAAGCAAGAAAATAGCTACCAATAAATTTGATTTTAATGACTTTTTAGGACAATTACACCAAATTAAAAAAATGGGTAACATTAAAGATTTAGTGGGAATGATACCCGGTGTTGGTAAAGCTGTGAAAGATATGGACATTGATGATAATGCTTTTAAAGGTATTGAAGCTATTATTTTTAGCATGACACCAGAAGAAAGAAGCAAACCTGAATTAATAAATGGTT
>JBDSFC010000283.1:0-13238 GCA_039919745.1 Bacteroidia bacterium
GATACAGCGGCTAATGCAAAAGCCATTGCAGAAAAGTTTAAAAAAGAACAAAAAGAAAAGGAAGAGAAAGAATTAAAGGCAAAAGAGCAGAAAGAGAAAGAAGAAAAAATAAAAGCTGAAAAAGAAAAAATAAAAACGGATGTTGTTGTAAAAGACAAAACCGAAATTGTGTTTAAGGTTCAATTTGCAAGTAGCGAAACCGAATTAAATTTAAAGCAGGATAAGTTTAGTTCTGTTGTAGATGGTGGTTATTATAAAGTAAAGAACATATTAAAATACACATCAGGTAATTTTACGCAAGTAAAAGATGCTATACATCACCAAAATATTTTGCGTGAAAAAGGGTTTAAGGATTGTTTTGTTATTGCTTTAAAAAATGGTGAGCGTGTAGATCTTAATGAAGCAAGAAAACTGGTTTCACAATAAAATCCTTTGCGACTTAACTAAAAACTTCTTTCAAAAATTCAAGCATTAAGGTCCATGAACGCGTGGCGGCTTTTTCATTGTAAGCTGTACCTTTTGAATTATCGTTACCTGCAGCTTTATCTGTAAAAGCGTGTACAGCATTTGCGTAATACACCATTTCCCAATCTGCTTTACTTTTTCTCATTTCGTTTTGAAACGATTTTATTTGTGCGTCAGGAACAAAAAAATCATCAGCTCCATGGCAAACTAAAACTCTTGGCTTTATAGGTTCGATAACCCTTGCTGTGTCTCTTCCAAGCCCTCCATGAAATGATACTACACCTTTAATGGGAAAGTTAACGCGTGCGGCTTCTAAAGCACCGGTACCGCCAAAACAAAAACCAATTACCACAATGTTGTTAGCGTCTGCGCCGTTTTTAATTAATTCGTCCATGGCGAGTTTAATTCGCCTATGATATTCGGCCACATTCGTTTTATAAAAACCCGAAAGTTCTCCCGCTTTCTTTTTGTCCGTAGGATAATTTCCTTCACCATAAATGTCTGCAATAAAGGCATGATACCCCTCTGCGGCCAGCATCTCTGCCCTGTTTTTAGAATTCTCATCAATTCCCATCCAGGATGGCAAAATTAGAACGCCCGCTTTCTTTTTATTTTCTTTTTTTGGTATTGCCGAGAAACCATTTAATTTTTGTGCCCCATCTACATAAGCAATTGGTTTAAGTTGTGCCTGCGTTTGTAAAACAAAAAAAGCAAGTAATGTTATTAATGTGTTTTTCATGATTTATTTTTTCTTGAATTCTATTTAAGATCAAACTATTTTAATACCTATTAAACTTACGTCGTCGGTTTGTTCGTGTTCTTTTTTCCACTTTAAAAATGCGGAAGACAGTTTTTGTTTTTGTTCTTCGGGTGCAAGTTCAGAAACCTCAACAAGCAGATCTTCGAATTGTTTATACTTGAATTTTTTTCCTTTTTCGCCACCAAACTGATCGGCAAACCCATCCGTACTTAAATAAATTTTATCGTTTGTTTGTAATGTTATTTTTTGCGAAGTAAATTTTTTATTTTCTTCAAGATAAGAACCTATTGGCATTTTATCACCTTTGTATTCTGTTAATTGCTTATCTCTCACCAAATACAACGCATTATTAGCGCCTGCAAATTCAAGCGTATTATCCATTTTGTTCCAAACGCATAATACCATATCCATTCCATCTTTTTGTTGTGTTTGTCCTTTTTGAAAAAGAGCGGCAATTACTTTATCGCGTAGGCGGTTTAATATTTCGTCGGCCTTAAATAATTTATTTTCTACCACCAGTTCATTTAAAAAACTATTGCCCAACATGCTCATAAAACCTCCTGGCACACCGTGGCCCGTACAATCTGCTACTGCAAAAACAGCACGGCCATTTGACAGAACGTGTGCCCAATAAAAATCGCCGCTTACAATATCGCGGGGTTGAAAAAGAATAAAATGCTCTTTGGAGATCTTATTCCATATTTCTTCTCCGGTAAGCACAGCGCTTTGTATACGTTTCGCATAATTAATGCTGGAAATGATCTCTGATTGTTTTTCTTCTATAATGTGTTTCTGCTTTTCTACTTCCTTTTTTTGCAATTCTAAAACATGGTTTTGGTTATTAATAATAAGGTTAGCTTTTTTTGCTTTTTTATAATTGATAAATGCAATAATCAAAAAGAATAGGGTGCCAACAAACGCTGCGGCGCCAAGCCAAATAATAAGTGTTTTCCGTTTGTTCTTTTCTTCTTGTAAATTAAGTTCAGAGTTGGCTTGTTTTATTTCAAGATCTTTTTTCTCTGTTTCGTATTTTGTTTGAAGTTCGCCAGTAACCAATGCGTTTTCGCTGGAAGTAAGAGAGTCTCTAAGTGTTAGAAATTTATCGTTGTAATAAAAGCCTGTATCTTTATTGCCATATACTAAGTGATATGTTCCAAGTTCCTGGTAAAATGCATCTCTAAAATCGGGTCTGTTTAACAGGCTTAACTGTTGCATCATACTATCCAAATAAAATTTGGCAATAACACTATTAGGTTTAAATCGCTGATATATTATAGAAAAATTTAAATTGCTCAAAAAATCATTTCCTTTATCTTTTTGAATTTTTGCTGTTGCTTTTAATTTACTATTATATATAATTGCAGAATCGATTTTTTTTTGATTTATATAGGATAAATAAAGGTTATTATAACATGACGACATGCCATAAAAGTCTGAAGTAAAAGCAAATTCATTTAAAGCTTTTCTATAATAATTAGCAGCTTTTTGAAACTCCTCTCTTTCTTCATAAATAATACCAAGGTTTGAAAATTGGTAACCTAATAAGCCTTTTTGTTTTGTCGTATCCATTAAAGTAATAGACTCAAGAATATATTTTTCTGCCGACACATAGTTTTTTTGCCTGATATAAATAACTGCAATATTGTTTCTAATACCCGCGCTATGATTATTGTTGTTTAATTGTTCATGTATCTTTTGCGCAAGAATAAGCTCGTTAATGGCGTTTTGAAAATCAGCCCGATCGGAAAACATTATTCCTAAATTTTGATGCGCATCGGCTTCAACCGGTAAAGCGTTTGCAGCTTTTGAAACCAATATTGCTTTACTAAAATAAAGTTTAGCGCTATCAGCATTGTTTTGGAAATAAAAATAGACGCCAATTTTTAAATATCCTGTGGCAATATATTTCTGGTTATTGATCTTTGTTGCGAGCTCAAGTATCTTAAGTCCGTATGATTTTATTTTTTCATTATTATTGCCCTGGTATAAAGTACCTAATTGATTATAGCAGCTTAATTTTATAGTATCGTTTGCTGTTTTTGAAACGTTTATTAAGCTGTCTACTTTTCGCAGGTTTTGAGAAAAACAGGAAAGAGAAAAGAAAAGAATAAGTAGTATTAAACCGTTTTTCATCATCCAAATATTAAACTAAATACTTCTTCCATTTTGCCGGCAGAAAGTATTTTAATTTTATATGAATTTACGTTTATTCCTTTTAGGTTGTAACTACTAACTATAATTTTATTAAAGCCTAATTTTTCTGCTTCACTAATGCGCTGCTCTATCCGGTTTACGGGACGAATTTCTCCAGTTAAACCCACCTCTCCGGCAAAACAGGTATCCTGTGGTATTGGCATATCTTCATTACTGCTTAAAATAGCGCAAACAAGTGCTAGATCAATCCCCGGATCTTCTACCCTTATGCCTCCGGCAATATTAATGAATACATCTTTTACACCCAACCTGAAGCCGCAACGTTTTTCTAAAACAGCCAACAACATCGAAAGCCTTCTGAGATCGAAACCCGTTGAAGAGCGTTGTGGTGTGCCATATGCAGCGCTGCTTACAAGGGCTTGTGTTTCTATTAGCATAGGGCGATTGCCTTCCATGGTAGCGGAAATGGCCACGCCGCTGGTTGGCGTATCCCGACTCGTAATTAAGATCTCTGACGGATTTAAAACCTCGCGTAGGCCGTCACCATTCATTTCGTAAATACCCATTTCGTTTGTGCTTCCAAAACGGTTTTTGGTGGCACGTAATAAACGATAGATGTGGTTCCTGTCGCCTTCGAATTGCAAAACGGTATCAACCATATGCTCAAGCACTTTTGGTCCCGCTAAGCTGCCTTCCTTGGTTATATGGCCTATCATAAAAACAGGCGTGTTGGTTTCTTTTGCAAAACGCAAGAACTCAGCGGCACATTCGCGCACCTGGCTAACACTTCCCGGGCTACTGTCAATGTAAGCCGTATGTAATGTTTGAATAGAATCTATTATCACCAATTGCGGTTCAACTTCTACAATTTGCTGAAAAATATTTTGTGTGTTGGTTTCCTGCAAAATAAAACAGTTATCGGTTGTAACGCCAATGCGCTCGGCGCGCATTTTTATTTGTTGTTCACTTTCTTCACCGCTAACATAAAGGACCTTTAAATTTTTTAAGCGTAATGCTAATTGCAACATTAAGGTAGATTTACCTATGCCGGGTTCACCGCCAAATAATACAAGGCTTCCGGGCACTATGCCTCCGCCAAGTACACGCGTTAATTCTTTTCCCGGAACGGCGATGCGCGGAAAATCCTGCAAACCTACATCCTGTAATAAAATAGATTTGTTGGATTGTTTTGCGTTCTTATTTCCTGAAAATAATTGAAGGCGATCGTTCTTGCTTTCTTTATGAACTACTTCTTCTACATAAGTATTCCACTCATTGCAGCTTGGGCATTTACCGATCCATTTAGCAGATGGTGCGCCACAATTTTGACAGAAATAAGTTACCTTGGTTTTTGACATTTCAATAACAAAATTACTGCGAATTACCGCAATAGCTTGCTATTAATTGTAGTAAGATTAATTGTGTTGATTTTGCAGGTAATCAGAGGTATATCATGCAAGCATAGATCGCAGCCCACACAAACACAAAGCTTGAATAAACACCTAGGGCTTGTAGGTTTTGACGAAGGTCTTTTTTAATAAAAAGTCTGTAAAATGCCCAGCAAATAAATGCAAAAAGTATAATTATGCCTCCGTAAATTCTCATAGCTTAAATTTTAAAGTGTGTTTAGTTTTTGCATCAGATCTTCTCTGAATGAGCCACCAACAGGAATTACTTTTTTCTCGTTCTCTAAAATTACATTCTGAGAATCGATACTTTGAATTTTATCAAGGCGCGCAATAAATGAACGGTGAACTCGTGCAAAATCTACGGTGCCTAATTTTTTCTCAATATCTTTCATCGTGCTGTGAACTGTATAGCGAGCGTATTGCGTGTTAATGATTACATAATCCTTTAACGCTTCTACATAAAAAATATCTTTTAAAAGCACTTTTACCAGGCGGCTGTTTGCTTTAACGAATAAAATATCTTTGCTGCTGTCGTCTTTATTCTCAACTAAAGAATATAAAAAGTCTCTTTCTTTTTGAAGCTCGGCATCTTTCTGATGCTTGTAAACAGCCATTTCTATGGTTGAATGCAGATCGATCTCTTTAAAAGGTTTTAAAATGTAACCGTAAGGTTCAGTTACTTTTGCTTTAGAAAGTGTTCCTTCATCGGCATAAGCAGTTAAGAATATAACGGGTATTTTGGTTTTTTCTTTGATCTTATCACTTACATCAATTCCTGTAAGGTCGCCTTTGATCATAATATCCATAAGGATAAGATCGGGCATTGTTTCCATAATTTTTTCTATCGCTTCTTTACCATTATTCGCAATACCAACAACTTCGTAACCTAATTTCACTAAACTATTTTGAATGTCCTTAGCAACTATGCTTTCGTCTTCAACAATAAATATTCTTAATTTTTCCATTTTATTTACATCTTAAATTTAATTAAAACTTCGGTTCCTTTGTCTATTTCCGACTTAAATTTTATTTCACCGTCCAACTGATCTATTAGGGTGTTAACTAATTGTAAACCAAGCGTATTGGTATTGTTGTAATCAATACCCGGAGGAATTCCAAGACCGTTATCTTTCACTTCTAAATAAATATTGTTGTTTTCAGATTTCAAATTTAAACAAATGGTTCCTTTTTTTGTTCCAGGAAATGCATGTTTAATTGCATTTGTTATTAACTCATTAATGATCAGGCCCGCAGGAATTGATACATCTAAATTCAGATTTATTTTTTCGAGATTTAAAATGAGTTCTACTTTTTCTGACGAAAGTACATACGACTGAATAATATTTTTTGAAAGGGTTTGAATGTATTCAGAAAAGTTTACAGAAGTAAATGATTTGTTTTGGTATAGGCTTTCGTGAATATAAGCCATTGTTTTTATCCTGTTTTGGCTTTCTTTTAAAAGGGCCAAAGTATAATTATCGGTTACGTATGACGATTGCAAATTTAAAATACTGCTAATAATTTGCATGTTATTTTTTACACGATGGTGCACTTCTTTTAAAAGCACATCTTTTTCTTTCAATGATTGTTCTACACGCTGGTGATCAACTTTTTTGTCGGTAATGTTATGGGCAATACCACTTACCTCAACAATTTTTTGATTCTCGATAATTGGATTTAGAAAAATATCCAGGTACACTTTTTTGTGATCTTTATCCAGTGTTTCAATTTCAAAATTGGTGGCGACACCTTTAAATGCTTTATCATAATGATAATCTAAAACACCGGCATACTCTTGGTTTTTTGAAAGCGCTCCCCTATCTAGTTTAAGGCCCAGGAATGGGGTTGTATCATATAATGCCGAGATCAACTCAAAATAATTTTTATTGAAAGATGTAAGTTTACCATTGTTATCGATTGTCCAGATGTAATGGTGACTACTTTCGATAATTGAATTTAATTTTGCGGATTGTTGAATGATCTTATTTTCATTAATGATGCGTTCGGTAATATCCTGTGCAATTGCAGACACTTCAACAATCTGATCTTTTGAATAAATAGGGTGTAAAAATACTTCGCGATAAACTATCTTTTTGTTTATAATACTTTTATGAATAAAGATCTGCTCTTTTCCATTAAAAACCTGTTTAAATTTGTCTGTCCAAAAAAACAAAAGCTCTTTGTCAATGATAGTATCCTTTAAATAGATTGTGCTTTTGTTTTGAGTAGTTTCATTTAAAAGTTTAAAGTAGTTTTGATTGTATGATGTTAATTCCCAATCTTTATTAATTGTCCAGATTAATTGCGAGCCGCTCTCAAAAATAGCCTGGAGCTTTGCGGTTTGATTTACTAGTTTTTGTTCGTAAACTTTTGAATTGGTAGTGTCGTGCGCGATACAGTTAACTTCTGTTACTTCGTTCTTCTCGTTAAAGATGGGGTTAATATAAATTTTGCGGTATATTTTTTCGAAAGTAAAATCTTCTTTTTCGAATTCTAATTTTTTTCCCTTAAAAGCGTCGGCATATTTTGGATACCAATAATTGGTATACTCTTCTTTGTCTTTTTTTAAATGATCTGCAACTATCTGGCCAACCTTTATTTTTATTTTATGTTTTTGTTCTATTACATTAAAATAATTTTTATTAAAAGAAGTTACTTCAAATTTCTTGTTTACCGTCCATATAAGGTGATCTGAGCTTTCGAAAATAGAAGAAAGATGAGCTGTTTTTTCGAGTAATTTTTTTTCTGCTTCTTGTCGTTCTTTGATCTCTAATAATAAAAACTCATTATTAACCTTGATCATTTCGGCTTTAATTCTTTCTTTTTCGTATTTACGTTGTTCGGAAACGTTATTGATAAGCGTTAAGATACAGGATGAATTATTGAATTTAATAACAATAGATTTCATTTCTGTTTCTATTAAATTCCCCTTACTATCTACAACCGTATAGCTGTTTGATTTTTCAATATCCTCACCATTATATATTCCTTTGATACGCTCCATGGCCCTCATGCGGTCATCTTCGGCTAAATAATCCAAAACAAATTTTCCTAACATTTGTTTTTCGTTTTTTAACTGTAATAATTTAAGCGTGGCTTTATTACAAAAAACCGTCACGCCTTGTTTATGAATTATGTAAGCAACCGGTGAACTGTCAAGTAATGTACGGTAATTTAAATGCTGCAGCTGAAGCTCTATTTCTTTTTCCTTTTGTACGGTTATATCTCTTATTATATTTAAAAAGAACGCTATTTTTCCCTTGCTATCAGTAATTGGTGTTAAATTATTTTCAAGCCAAATTTCTTCTTTATTTTTTTTGAATGTTTTATAGGTGTAATAGTAATTTCTAACAATATTTTTCTTCTGATCGCTTTTTGCCTGTTTATCTAATTTTAAAAATTCATCTTTATTTCCCAATAAACGCTTATTAAAAAAAGCGTTATCGTTTAATAATTCTTTTGGTTGGTATCCAAGTATCTTTAAAATATTAGGGCTGACGTATGTATATTTTTGCGTTGGCAGGTAGGTAAAAAAAGCAATAACATCGTTGCTGCTTTTTGTGATAAGATCAAATTTTTCTTTTGTCTCATTCAATAATATTTCTGCATTTATCCTTTCGGTTATATCCCTAATGCTTCCTATTACACCGCTGATCTTTTTTTTTGCATCATAAATTGGATTTAAAGCCGTTTCAAGATAAATAAGGTTTCCTTTTTTGTGGGTGAACCTTATGGTTATTTTTTCTTCTTTACCCTTTCTTCCAGTCTTTATAGCTTTAGGATTATTAAAAATAAAGTGTTTGCGATCGTCAGGGTGTGTTGCTTTTAAAAGAAGGTCTTTGCCTTTATAAATTTCTTCTGCAGAATAGCCCAATATTTTTTTTGCCGATTCGCTCATGAAGATCAGCTTGTCGGGATCAAAAGAAAATTTAAAAATAACATCAAAACTATTTTGACTGATCTTTTGAAGTAATGAATCTGAATTAACAAGATCTTCTTGTTTTTGTTTTAATTGAGATACATCAATAAAAGTAGATTGAACAACAAATTTATTTTCAAATAAAACCCTGTTTGATTTTGCTTCTATAAAAATAGATCTTTTCTTAAAGGTTTTAAAAGCAAGTTCAACCGGTGGAAACTCTTCGCCCTTTATAATTTTAGAGTTGTTTTTTTGTATGCGTTGATGATATTCTTTATCAAGAAAATCAAAAATAGAATATGAGTTTATTTTTTTTAACTGATCTTTTGATATCTGAAATAATTCTACAGCTTTTTTATTTAGAAAATAAACTTTTTTATTATCAAAAATAGCAACAGCAATTGGCAGAAGATCTAAAGTATTTGTATCAACCTGGGCAGATTGACCTTTTTTCAATTGCATAAAAAATTACTTTCTAATTGTTTGGGTTTTATTGTCGTCTATTTTAATATTATAGGTACGCAAGCCTTCTTCATAAGTTGGCCTTATTTTTTCTCCCTGCCATTTAATTTCAATATCATTTTTATATGTAATAGTTAAATAATTAAACCCAAGTTCATCAAAATATTTCCAATCACCTTCTTTCATGCCGCTGATATAATTTCCAGAAAACATTTTTTTGCCATTAGGATAATATTGTGTATGGATACCAACAGGGTCTCCGGCACTGAACCTTCCTTCAAAACGTTTATACTTTGTTGGCATATAATAACTCACCCAAATACTATCGGGTTCATCATTTGCATAGATCCCAATTTCTTTATAGTCTGGTGTTTCATATATCCATTTTCCTTCTTTCCTGTTTTCAACATAACCTCCTTGCAATATTATTTTTCCCTGCTCGTCATAATCTTTTAATTCTCCCTCACGTTTTCCATTCACATATAATTCTTCTCTCCAAATTTGCCCACTTCCGTAATACCATTTCCAAACGCCTTGCGTTCTGCCTTTTTTATCGTATTTACCTTTTTGTTCGAGTTTGCCAGAAGCATAATAAAATTCCCATTCACCAATCCTATTTCCTTCTTTATAAACGCCTTTACCTTTAAACTCACCAGTGTTATGAAATTCAGACCAAATACCTATCCTGTTCCTTACACTATCAACAGCCCCTCTTGCAACTACAACGCCATCAAAATATTCGATAGCGCTATCGGGTACCGGCACATTTCTGCAAATCATTTTACTAATGTAAACCGGTTCTGCATTTAAATTTGTTGTCGAATCATCTTTTAATATCCAACTGCTATCGCACTGAAATTTTTGTTTGTATTTAAAATGTGTTCCAATGGCAACGCCATCACTATACACGCCTTCGTATTTTAAAGTTCCATCCTGGAATTGTTCAGTATACACTTCTACATTGGCAATTTCGGGAGCATTTAAAATGGGTTTACCGTTATTGAATTTTTTTGTAGAAAGTAAATTTCCTTTTTTGTCATATTCTTTTACATAACCATCCAATGAATCATCATTAAATTTCATTTCTTTTTTTACTTCGAGGTTCTCGTAAAATTCTTTCCAAATACCTTGCTTTTTATTGCCAGGATCTCTTTGATTTATTTTTTCAAAACTTTGTAAAATTCCTCCTTTGTAAACAATAATAGCTGTAATTAAAGAATCTTCGCTGTATTCATAAGCAGTACCATCAGGCTTTCCTTTTTCATAAGGTACAACACTTTTTGTTTTTCCTGATTTATAGAAATTACGAAGCAACCCTTGTTTAATATCATTTACAAAAGTTTCGGAACTGGTTATTTTTTGAAGTGTATCATAATTTACGGATACGCCATTTTTTTTACCTTCTTTATAATTTATTGATTTTGTAATACGGCCCTTCTCATCATAAAATTTCCAAATACTATCTAATTGAAAATTTTTACGATTACCTTCTATTTTTACTTTTCCATTTTTATGATAATTTTTCCAATAACCTTCTGGTTTTCCATCCTTCATTCTTCCTTCACTACTAATTGCCCCATTATCATAATAAAATTTATTATAACCATTTGGATTATTTGTAGTTGTGGTTTGCGCAAAAGAAATTTTTTGCGTGGTAAAAATTAAAATTAGTACACTTATTATTTTTGATAATTTACTCATTCTTGAAGCACATTAAATATAGCAATTATAATCCAAAACTTGCTGATAATTCAAGCATTTTTAAAATTGGTTTTTTTGCTTTTTCTATTAATTCATCACTCATTAATAATTCGGGTTGCTCGTGTAATAAAGCAATATAAATTTTTTCTAAAGTATTTAGTTTCATATAAGGACAATCATTACAAGCACAATTATTATTTGGTGGTGCAGGTATAAAAGTTTTATCCGGACTATTCTTTTGCATTTGATGTAAGATCCCCGTTTCAGTTACAATAATAAATTCTTTATCCGCCGATTTTTTTGAATAATTTAAAATAGCAGTTGTACTTCCAATAAAATCTGCTTGTTCTAAAATTAGCGCTTCACATTCAGGATGCGCTAATACTTTAGCACTTGGATGTTGTATTTTTAATTTAATTAATTTTTCTAAACTAAAAATTTCATGTACCATACAAGCACCATCCCATAAGACCATATCACGCCCGGTTTTTTTATTAATGTAAGCACCTAAATTTTTATCAGGTGCAAATATTATTTTTTGATCTGCAGGTAAACTTTCTACAATTTGAACAGCATTTGAACTTGTACAAATTATATCTGAAAGTGCTTTAATATCGGCAGTACAATTGATATATGTAATAACAATATGATCAGAATGTTGTTTTTTAAATTCGGCAAATTTATCTGGTGGACAAGAATCTGCTAAAGAGCAACCCGCTTTAAGATCGGGAATCAATACTTTTTTTGTTGGATTTAAAATTTTAGCTGTTTCGGCCATAAAATGTACACCGGCAAACAAAATGATGTCAGATTTGGTTTTTTGGGCTTCCTGGGCGAGGCCTAAAGAGTCTCCAATATAGTCTGCAATATCCTGTATATCAGCATTTTGATAGTAGTGAGCGAGGATAACCGCATTCTTTTTCTTCTTAAGATAATTTATTTCTTTGACTAAGTCAAGTGCCGGATCAACTTTTAAATTTAACCATCCCTTATCTAATAATATATCTTTCATTTTTAAAATTTTAAATTATGTATTGTATATATAGGGTGTTAATACTGTTAGTTAGTTTATCTTTTTTATTTGGTATTTGGGTTTATTAATACTAGTTAACAGATAATTAACAAAGTTAATACTTTAAAGTGTTGAAAGTCAAATATAGTAACTACTATTAACAATAGTTAGTACTTATGAGTCTTAATAACTATGTGACTTTTAAAAGTGTTAGCAACCCTAAAATGTCTCTTATAAATTCTGATTGGTAATTGTAACTTCGCTAGGATTTGGTAAATTTTTTTGCATGCGAAACTATTATCCGGATTTAGCGTAATAACTTTTGTGGAATTATTAACTCAAATAAAAGTAGTTAACACAAAACATGTGTATTAGTTTATTTTTGAAAGGTTCATTATCAGTTAGTTAATTTATTAGTGTTAATTAACGTTGATTAGTATTTTTGAGTATTATTATGTTTTATAAAGGGATATCAAATTATTATGAGTATAAAAGTTGCTATAGGAAGTGATCATGCGGGTTTTGAATTAAAAGAAAAATTAATTGCCTACTTAAAAGTAAAAAATAATACTGTAATAGATAAAGGCTGTTATAGTGCTGAACGGGCAGATTATCCTGATTATGGACATGCTGTTGCTACAGCTGTATTAAATAATGAAGCAAAATTTGGTATTTTAATGTGTGGAAGCGGAAACGGTATTAATATAACAGCTAATAAACATAAAGGTATTCGTGCTGCTTTATGCTGGAACCATGAAATTGCCGCTTTAGCCCGTCAACATAACGATGCTAATATATTAGTATTGCCCGCAAGATATATGTCTATTGAAGAAGCACATAAATGTATAGATGTATTTTTATCTGAAAAATTTGAAGGCGGTCGTCATCAGGACCGTGTTGCTAAAATTGATATATAAACCCTAAAAATAAGAACGCATGAAAAAATTATTTACTCTTTTATTATTAGCAGCTACACTAACAGGCGCTGCGCAAAAAGGCAAAACGTTTCCTGATACACAAGGAGCTACTTTAGATGATAAAGACAAAAGTATTCCATTTAAAAATGGTAAAATGTCTATTATGGCTGTTGCTTTTCATCGTGGAGCCGAAGATGAATTAAAAAAATGGTTGAACCCATTGTACAATACCTTTATGGTAAAATCAAAAGCAAAAAATTTAGATATGTCAACTTCTTATGACGTTAACTTTGTTTTTGTGCCAATGATAGCAGGCATTAAAATGATAGCAGATGAATTTAAATCTACTACAGACAAAGCCTTTTGGCCGGTTGTATTGGATACCAAAAAATCGGATATGAAAGCCGCCGCTACAAGTTTAGGAATTACAGACCGCAAG
>JBDSFC010000294.1:0-5520 GCA_039919745.1 Bacteroidia bacterium
TCTACCAAAAAGTAAGTATTTATTATGCTGAAAGTTTTGAGACCATTGGTGATAATTGCCGCGACATAAACCCGGAAATTTTTGTGGCGGTGCCCCGTGTATTAGAACGTGTTTTGGAAAGAATTATGTCGGCCGGAGAAAAATTAGGCGGCTTTAAAAAAACCATTTTTGATTGGAGCGTAAGATTAGCAGAGAAGTATGAACTGGATGGCGCTAATGGACCCTGGTATGAATTTCAAAGAAAAATTTGCGATAAAATGGTTTATTCTAAATGGCGCGCGGCAGTTGGTGGCAATGTATTTGTAATTGTAAGTGGTGGCGCTGCGTTAAATCCAAAAGTAGAGCGCATTTTTGCCTGTGCCGATTTAAAATTATTGCAGGGCTATGGTTTAACAGAAACCTGTGTTGTAGTTGCCGTTAATCGTTTAGGAAAAGGCAACCAAATGTTTGGCACCGTTGGCCATGTGATCAGAAATACGGAGGTTAAGATTGCTGAAGAAGATGGCGAGATCTTAATGAAAGGCGAAAGTTTAATGTTGGGCTATTATAAAAACGCCGAAGCAACCACCGAAGTAATTGACAAAGATGGCTGGTTTCACACTGGTGATATTGGGAAATTTGTTGGCAACAACTTCTTAAAAATTACCGATCGCAAAAAAGAGATCTTTAAAAGTAATTCCGGAAAATACATTTCGCCGGTGGCCATTGAAAATAAATTAAAAGAAAGTAAATTCATTGAACATACGATGGTAATTGGCGAAGGTCAAAAGTATGCCTCGGCATTAATAATTCCTTCTATTTCTAACTTTAAAGAACATTTTAATAAGAATAATATCGAATGGCCTGGTAATGATAATATACACGAGCATGATGAAGTTAAAAAAATAATAAACGCACATATTAAAGCGGTTAACGCGACTCTTGCGCCTTACGAACAATTAAAACGTAGTCAATTCATAAAAGGCAACTGGTCGGTAGAGTCCGGAGAAATTACCCCAAAATTAAGTTTGAAACGAAAAGTGATCGCTGAAAAAAATAAAGAGGTAATTACAAAGATCTTTGGAGAGGGAGATTAGTATCATATATATAAGCCACAGATTTCGCAGATCAACTAAAACTACTTGATGAATAATAAATTAATTCGATTTTGGTTCAAATTTGATAATAATACAAATTTAGTTCCTCTAGGTCTTGTTTGTGGTTGTGGAATAACTGCGTTTAATTATGATGACGCTTTAAATATTATGAAAGAAAAAATATTTAAAGAGGAAAATATTCCTGAAATAATTATTAAAATTGAAAATGTAGATATTTGTACTTTGGATCAAGGTCACGTTGTACCTAACATGTATTCTCCAAATTATAGAGGCATTTGGTTTCCTATAGGTTATCACGAAAATAAATCCTCAGTGTAATCTGCGAAACCTGTGGCTTTTAATACATTTCGATTCGTACCTAAATTTGTATTAATTAGTAATTATTCGTAGATCTTAGTTCCCTCCGTACAATTTGTACAAATATCTATTTGGCTTCTACTCTTTAATATAGAACGCCGGAAATTATTATACGAATCAGAGAACCAAATGCTCTCAAAAGTATCTTTTTCTAAATTGCCCAATTTGTATTTGGCATCTTTATCAAAACAGCAAGGTACAATTTTACCGTCCCAGGTTATTACACAACCTTGCCACATACGCCAGCATTGGTTCAATAATTTATTTTTTAGTTCAAATTTTCCGGAATCGTTCTTTTTATAACGTGAATATTCTTCCAGTTCGGGAATAAGATCGTGCCCATTCTCAAAATCATAGATCTGTGCCGTTTTAATCTTCACCTCATCCACACCTAGTTCTTTCCCTAATTTTTTTACGGCCTCAATTTGATGTTCGTTGGTTTTAAACACCACAAATTGCCAAACAACATGCGGCGAACTGCTTTTTAAAAGTTTTTTTTGTTTTAAGATCTCTTTGGTGCCTTCAATTACTTTATCAAAATGTCCACCAATGCGGTATTTCTCATAAACTTCTTGTGTAATACCATCCACTGAGATAATTAGTTTATCCAATTTGCTTTCAACTGTCTTTTTCGCATTTTCTTCCGTCAAATAATGTGCGTTGGTACTTGTTATTGTGAAGATATTATTGTTTGAGGCAAAAGAAACCATTTTTAAAAAGTCAGGGTTCAAATATGGTTCACCCTGAAAATAAAATGTAAGGCTATGCAAATGTTTTTTGGTTTGAAGAATGATCTTTTCGAACAATTGGTTTTGCAGCATACCGGTTGGCCGAGTAAATTCGCGCAAACCACTCGGGCATTGCGGACATCTTAAATTACAACTGGTAGTTGGTTCTATACTAATAAAGAATGGTAAAGCTGATTGAACAGGTTTATTGATCAAACGAGAATAATAAAAGCCAAAAGCCAGCTTAAAAAAGTTAAATACTTTATAAAAGGATAGTTTTTTAAATATTTTAAGATAATAGCGTATCACTGCGTTTTGTAAAGATATGCTATTAACCGTAAATAGACAGTAGAATTTCTACTGCAAATCAACTCTCCATTTACGGTTTAATGGAATAATGTTTTACTTTTACAGCTGTTAATTAATGGCAAAGCAGGTTATAAAAATAGTTTTAGTACTTTTTCTTATTTTATTATTCGAAAAATGCGCACAGATTGCTCCTTTAACCGGAGGTAAACGTGATACCACACCGCCAAAATTGGTTGAAGCTGTTCCGGTAAACAATTCAGTAAATTTTAATCAAAGCCAGATCGTTCTGAAATTTGATGAGCATATTAAGTTATCTGACCTCACCAACCAGTTAATTATATCACCCAAACTTGGTTTTGATCCCGATATTGAAACGGACGGAAAAAAAGTGATCATCTCATTTAATAAACAAACACTTCTACCCAATACTACTTATCGTTTTTATTTTGGAAAATCTGTTGTGGATATGACCGAAGGAAACAGCGTTCCGAATTTTGAATACATCTTTTCTACCGGCAATTTTATTGATACGCTAAAAATGAAAGGTATCGTAATTAATGGTTTTAATAATAAAGCTGAAGGCGATATAATAATAGGACTATATAATAAGGAAGAAGATGTGGATAGCCTGCCTTACAAAAAAACACCTAATTATATTGCCAGGAGTTCTGAAAGTGGGGAATTTTCTTTTAGCAATTTACCGGTAGGTATATATAAGGTATATGGTTTTTCGGATAAGAACAAAAATTACATGTATGATGGTGAGATAGAAAAGTTATCTTTTTTAGATTCTGCTTTTAACCTTAGTAGCGATACAAACATTAAGCTCATCACATTTAAAGAAGATCCATCCAAGATCTTCATTAAAAAGATAACAGCTCCATATTATGGCTTCAGCCAGATCATTCTCAATAAAAAAAGCATTTTAAGTTTAAAAACGGTAAATAAGTCTGATTCTAAAAATATATACGAAACAAATAGCGGGCAAGAAAAAGACACTATAACCATTTACTACAAGAATATAAAGGATAGTTTACCCCTATTACTTAAAAACATCACATTTAATAAAACAGATACCGTTGAGATAAAAGTGCCAAAAATAAATAGTATCAAAAAAAGATTTAATCTGCCATTAAATGCTGTTAATGGTAAAATACCTGTGCTTAAACAACCACAACTTGTTTTTATAAACTGGATGGACACAAGTAAAACAGACATTAGTAAAGTAACTCTCACAAGTAAAACAGATAGTTTGATAGATTCGGTTAAAGTAAGTTATCGTTGGTTAGACATTCATACAGTTGAAATAACCAATAAATTAAAACAAGGTGTTCAATATTCTTTAAAAGCCGACACAAATGCTTTTTTTGATGCAAGTGGAAACAAAAATGATAGTTCGAAGATAGATTTTCAAACAGAAAGTGAATCAGAATTAGGAAAACTAACATTAAAACTCCTTTTTAATAAAAAACAAGGCTATTTAGTTCAATTAATAAATGCGCAGGAACAAATCGTAAAAGAAAAATTTGTTTCGTTTAGTTTATCAGGCAGTAACGCTGTAAGTATTGATTTTACTAATGTTACACCAGGTACATACCAGGTTAAAATTGTATTTGATACGAATGAAAATCAAAAATGGGATACAGGTAACTTTAATTCGAAAATTCAACCCGAACATGTTTTTATTCATCCAAAAGTGATAAAAGTTATCCCTGATTGGGAAATTGAAGAAGATATTTTGATCAAAGAATAAAATAATCACTTTTAGGTTTTTTGACGTTTTTTCCAAAAAACTGAAATCATTTTTTTCAGCTAAAACAGGTGATGCCTTGTAACACTAGTAAAATCAATATACGCCGAGCTTCATGAAATTATTTTTTTATTTTAAAAGGCATATTGTAATTATTGATCAGGCCATCAGATTCCGCTATTAACAATTTCAACAAAGCAATGTTGAAAAAATAATGACTTAATAATTAGATAACTCTGAAAAATTTATTTACTTCGTATCAACAAATCTCAAAAACAAAAAAACCATGGCAAAAAAAGCAACAGCTAAAAAAGCTACAGCAAAAAAAAGCGCTCCTAAAAAAGCAGCAAAAAAATCTGCAAAAAAAGGTGCTAAAAAAGCAGCTCCAAAAAAAGCAGCTAAGAAAAAATCTGCAAAAAAAGCAGCTAAGAAAAAATAAAAAAGAAGCCCCGCTCAGCGGGGTTTTTTTTTGCCCTTTTTTTCCCTCCCACCTATCATCTCAAAATTTAATTTATATTTACAGTATTATTAAAAAAGAAAAAAGAGATGAAAAAACTAATCAATCTATTATCCGTTGCAATACTAGCATCAACCATCCTATCCTGCGGTGGTAAAAAGAAAGAGCAAGAAGCCATTGTTGCCCCACAAGGCATGAATGTTTTAGACCTTAGCAGATACGGTAAACCATTTGCCATATTTGTACCAGATACCGTAGCGGCTAAACTTACAGTTACTGAACAATCATCAGGTGCTTTAGATATTAAAGTTGGAACCAACTTTGCTATTACTATAAATGAACAAGCAGTTGATCTTGATCTCAAGAAAAAAGACATTAAAGAAGATGAAGTTTTAAGATTCAAGAACTATGTTGTTGAAGAACCAACTGCCATATTTTGGGAAAGCGAGATCGTAAAACCTGAATTTCATTTTGTGATCAATCAAAAAATTGGTACAACTGATTATTCTTTTGAAGATCTTAAAAGCACCGAAACAGAACCTTTTGATAAAGGAACTACTCAAAAGATGTTTGATAGCGCAAAAGGCATTAAAGAAATTAAGAAAGAAGAGAAGTCATAATTATCGCTCACTCACTCAAAGAGCCGTTTCGCATAACCGAAACGGCTTTTTTTATTCCTTAACTTAAAAGATCAAAATGTATAAAAAGAATCAAAATTGTTGCGTCAAAAATCAAGACACATATTATCTGCAAAAACCGGATTCTCTTTTTTACGTCATAAAAACTGAATTTTTAAGGGTCCTTATTAATTAAGGCTATTAA
>JBDSFC010000315.1:0-2508 GCA_039919745.1 Bacteroidia bacterium
ACTGCTTTCATGATCTTTGATTTTAACCAAAGATAAATAAAATAATTAAAATGCATTATCTTTGCCTTTAAATGATCATTGATACTCACACGCATTTATATGCCGAAGAATTTAACGCTGACAGAACAGCCTTAATCCAAAAAGCAATTGCCAACGGCATTACTAAATTTTATTTACCAAATATTGATTCTGCTTCTATTGAAGGCATGCACCAATTGGAATTGGAATTTCCGGAAAATTGTTTTGCGATGATGGGCCTGCATCCATGCAGTGTTAATGCAACTGTTTAAAAAGAATTAGCTATTGTAAAGAACTGGTTAGAAAAAAGAAAATACAAAGCTATTGGTGAAATTGGAATTGACCTGTATTGGGAAAAAGCATTTTTGAAAGAACAACAACACGCGTTCAAAACACAGATCCAATGGGCTTTGGATCATAATTATCCAATAGTAATACATTGCCGCGAAGCTTTTGACGAGATCTATGAAATTCTGATCTCTTTTAAAAAATTGCCCAAGGCTATTTTTCATTGTTTTTCGGGAAATACCGAGCAGGCAGATAAGATTATTGCACTTGGTAATTTTAAACTCGGAATAGGAGGAGTGGTTACTTTCAAAAATTCAGGATTGGATAAAGTAGTTGAAAAAACAGATCTTGAACATTTGGTTTTGGAAACTGACGCACCTTATTTAGCGCCGGTTCCGTTCAGAGGTAAAAGAAACGAACCGTCTTATATTTTAGAAGTTGCAAAAAAAGTGGCCGAAATTAAAAATATTTCAATAACAGAAGTTGGAGAAATAACGTCGAAAAACGCAAATTTTATATTTGAAAATTAATTTTCAGGGATGTGTTTTTTTAAATAACTTTCGTTAGGCAATAAGCTTTGCTGTATACGTTTAGCATAACGGATGCTATCCAAAACTTCTCTTTGCTTTTCTTCAACTAAATGTTTTTGTTTTTCAACAAGTAATTTTTGATCTTCAATAACGCTTTTTTGTTTTTTAGTAATACGAAAGCGGTTAAACATAAATAATCCAAATAAAGCGGTTAAACCCAAGCCACCATATAAAAAGTAACGTTGTGTTTTTTCTTGTTTTAATTTTACAGTAGTTAGCTTTTTTTCTTCAGCTACTTTTACACTATCAGCCGCGGCTTTTTTTTCATACTCGTATTTTAATTGACTTTTTATACTGGCTTTTTTTGTATCCTGGTTGCTAATACTATCGCGCATTTTTATGTAGAGTTCGTAATTTAATAAGGCGTTTTTGTAATCACCGTTAGCTTTGTAAATTTGATTTAAATTTTTTGCTGCATTTCTAATAACTACCGGATAAGACAATTCCTTTGCTAATACCATGCTTTTTTCGCAATAGGATAGAGCTTTGTTGTAATTTTTTTGTTCACAATAAATACCCCCAATGTAATTTAGACAATCTGCAATTCCATTTTTATCTCCGATCTCTTCACTTATTTTTAGGCTTCGATCCAGATAATTTAATGCTTCCGGAAAATTGTTTTGCATTTTGTAAATAAACCCAATGTTAATTAGTGAAGCAGAAATCCCTATTTTATCCCCAATTTCCTCTCTTATTTTAAGACTTTTTCTGAAGTAAATTATAGAAGTATCAATATTGTTTTGCTTATTATAAAAGTACCCAATGTTATTTAGCGCACGAGCAATTCCATTTTTATCTCCAAGTTCTTCTCTTATTTTTAAGCTCTTTTCCAGATAATTTAAAGCTTTCTGAATATCGCCTTGATAATTGTAAATACCTGCAATGTTATTTAATAGAGCTGCAATTCCTTTTTTGTCGCCAGCCCCTTCCTGTATTTTTAGACTTTTGCTGAAATATTCTAAGGCTTTTAAAATATCACCCTGATTATTATAAATGTACCCAATGTTATTTAGGGAAGTGGCAATTCCATTTTTATCACCAATTTCTTCTTGTATTTTCAGGCTTTTGTTATAATATTCCAAAGCTTTTAGATTATTGCCTTCAATATCATAAGCATAACCAATATTATTTAATGCGGCAGCATAATGTTTTTTATAAATGTGATATTCAGGCAAAGTTGACTCGGTTATTTTCAGTTTGCTTTCTGTAATATTTTTTAACTGTTCATTATACTTTAGGAAAATAACATCATCACCTTCTGCCTCGATCATCGCACTTAAAATATTACATCTTGTAGTATCGTGCTTAGCAGTTTTCAGCTCTAATTTTAAAGAATCTATAGTTTTATCTTGCCCAAAGCAACAATTAAATGCAAGCTGAAGGTTACTGACCAAAATTATATAAATTATTCTTTTCAATTTTTATTTTTTAAGATCCGTTCTATAAATTTTTCCGTTGGCAGTAAACTTATTTGAATGCGTTTGGCATAATGTATACTATCCAATATTTCTTTTTGTTTTTCATCCACAACGCTTTTTTGTTTTTCTACTATCAACTTCTGGCTATTTATTATACGTTTTTGCTTTTGAGTGATCGTTAAACGGTTAAACAT
>JBDSFC010000338.1:0-3843 GCA_039919745.1 Bacteroidia bacterium
TATACGGTAATTGTTGCTGCAAGTGCTGCTGATCCTTCACCTTTACAATTTTACGCTCCGTTCTCCGGTGCTGCAATTGGTGAGTTCTTCCGCGATACCGGTCGTCCGGCATTGATCGTGTTTGATGATCTTTCAAAACAAGCAGTTGCTTACCGTGAGGTTTCATTATTATTACGTCGTCCCCCAGGACGTGAAGCGTATCCTGGTGACGTGTTTTACTTACACAGTAGATTATTAGAACGTGCTGCAAAAATCAATGCTAATGATGCAATTGCACAAAGCATGAATGATCTTCCGGCTTCTATTAAACATTTAGTAAAAGGTGGCGGTTCATTAACAGCTTTGCCAATTATCGAAACACAAGCTGGTGACGTTTCTGCATACATTCCAACTAACGTAATTTCAATTACAGATGGTCAGATCTTCTTAGAGTCAAATTTATTTAATTCTGGTATCCGTCCCGCAATTAACGTAGGTATCTCGGTATCGCGTGTGGGTGGTAATGCTCAAATTAAATCAATGAAAAAAGTAGCAGGTACTTTAAAATTAGATCAGGCGCAATACCGTGAGTTAGAGGCTTTCTCTAAATTCGGTTCTGATCTGGATGCTGCTACAAAATCAGTATTAGATAAAGGTTCTCGTAATACAGAGATCTTAAAACAAGGTCAGTTCTCGCCATTCCGTGTTGAGCAACAAGTTGCTATTATTTATTTAGGAACTAAGAACTTATTAAGAAATGTTCCTGTAAATAAAGTAAGCGAATTTGAAAAAGACTTTTTAGATCTTTTAGAGCGTAAACATAAAAATGTGTTGAATGATCTTAAAGCAGGAAAATATACTGACGAGATCACTAGCACTTTAGAGGCTGCCGCAAAAGAATTAACTGCAAAATATAACTAATAAGTTTAAAGAATGCCTAGTTTAAAGGAAGTCAGAAATAGAATAGTATCGGTTGGTTCAACCATGCAAATTACCAGCGCCATGAAAATGGTTAGTGCTGCTAAATTAAAGCGTGCCCAGGATGCTATTACACAAATGCGCCCTTACGCTAACAAGTTAAAAGAACTTTTAGAAAATGTAAGCGCAAGTGTTGATGCCAGTGAAAATGCATACGCACGTAATACCGGTGGAAAAAATTTATTGATCATTGCTATTTCTTCTAACCGTGGTTTAGCAGGAGGTTTTAACTCTAACATCATTAAAAAAACCAACCAGTTAATTAAGAACGATTACGCAGGACATAACATTACAGTTCTTTCTATTGGTAAAAAAGTTCAGGATGCGTTTAAACGTACATCTTACGGTATTACCGGAAGCGATCTTCCAAATCATGCCGGTAACATTTTCGAAAAATTAAATTTTGCGAGTACTTCGGTAGTTGCTGAAAAAATAATGGAAGCGTTTTTAACCAAACAATTTGATAAAGTAGTTTTGGTTTACAATCAATTTAGAAATGCGGCCGTACAAATTCCTACAGAAGAACAATTGTTGCCATTAGTGCCCTCAAAATCATCAGGAGCTTCAAATTCTAAAGTAGATTATATTTTTGAACCGAGCCAGGAAACAATTATTAACGAATTAATTCCCCGCTCAATAAAAACTCAATTTTACAAAGCTATTTTGGATTCAGTTGCCAGTGAGCATGGTGCGCGTATGACTGCGATGCATAAAGCTACAGACAATGCTAAGGCAATGCAAAAAGAATTGAAAATTACGTACAACAAAGCCCGCCAGGCTGCCATTACAAAAGAGATCTTAGAGATCGTTGGTGGAGCTGAAGCTTTGAATGGATAAATGAGAAATAAGAATTAAATAAAAACCCTTTGCAATAGTAAAGGGTTTTTTGTTTCCTTAACATTAGTCTTAAAGAAAGCCTAAAACAAAAGAGCATATTTGACGTATATATTAATATTAAACTTACATTACAAACATTAAAAAAGCACAATACTAAATGATCATATTTCTCTTTTTAATTCTGCACTGGTATCTCTCGCTATTTGGGCAAACTTTTTTCCTGCACCGTTATTCTGCCCACAAAATGTTTACGATGAATAAATTTTGGGAAAAATTCTTTTACATTTTTGCCTGGGTTACACAAGGCTCTTCGTATTTAAATGCGCGTGCTTACGCTATTTTGCACCGTATGCACCATGCGTATAGCGATACAGAAAAAGATCCGCACACACCACATTTTTTTAAAGATGCTTATCATATGATGTTACACACACGCGCCATTTACAATGATGTACTAAACAAACGTGTTGTTGTAGATGAGAAATTCGATCGTAATTTTCCTGAATACCCTATCATTGATAAAATTGCAGATAGTTGGTTCACACGTTTGTTTTTTGTTGCCTTATATATTGCTTTTTATGTAGTATTTGCAACACATTGGTGGATGTTCTTATTTCTTCCCATTCATTTCTTTATAGGGCCAATACAAGGCGCTGTTGTAAACTGGGCCGGCCATAAATATGGATACCGTAATTTTGATTGCCCTGACAAATCAAAAAATACTTTTTTTCTTGATATTTTTTTAATGGGCGAATTGTTTCAGAACAATCACCACCAGGCCGGTGCTAATCCTAATTTTGCCGCTAAGTGGTGGGAACTTGATCCTACTTATCCTATCATTTGGTTATTAGATAAAATCGGGATCATTAAGTTAGCAAAGTAATTATTTTACGTATTTAAACTCGTCTTTCTCTTCACTAAGGCTCCGCTTCGCTTTCTTACCTTAGCAGGCAAAAGAACTAAACCCTTTACATCCCTGGTGCGCCATAGTATTAAAACAGATCAATCTGTCTACTTTCTGTTAAGACTTTTTTATACAATGCAATAACTGTTAATCTCGCTTTCGCATGATCTACAATTGGTTCAACGTAGTTTTTAGTTCCAAATTCAGGAACCCATTTTTTTATGTATTCAAAATTTGGATCGAATTTTTTTTGCTGTTCAGTTGGATTAAAAACCCTGAAGTATGGTGCCGCATCGCAACCACTGCCTGCAGCCCATTGCCAGCCACCATTATTGGCACTGAGGTCAAAATCATTTAATTTTTGCGCGAAGTAGGCTTCACCCCATCGCCAATCTATTAATAGATCTTTAATTAAAAAACTACTTACGATCATGCGCACACGGTTATGCATAAAACCTGTTGTGTTTAATTCACGCATGCCGGCATCAACAATTGGAAAACCTGTTTTACCCTCGCACCATTTTTTAAATTGCGATTCATCATTTTTCCAGGGAATGTTATCGTATTGTTTTTTAAACGAATTAGTTGCTGCGTGTGGAAAATGATGAAGGATCATCATATAAAAATCGCGCCAGATCAATTCATTTAACCAGGTTTCGCTTTGCGACAAACTTTTTTCTACCAAACTTCTAATGCTTACCACGCCAAAACGCAGGTAAATACTTAGCCGACTTGTACCTGCAATAGCCGGAAAGTCACGCTGTTGCTTATATTTTTGAAGTAGTTCATCTGGTACATTTATTTTTTTATTTAAAACAATATCTGTTTTTTTAAAACCAATATTTTGTAAAGTCGGAATTATTTCTGCTTTTAATTTTGCGAAGTTTTTAAAATATTTTTTTGTGGGATATGCTTTATAATAAAACGATTTTAATTTTTTCTTCCATTTGTTACTGTATGGAGTAAAAACTGTATATGGTTTTCCATCATCTTTTAGTACTTCTTCTTTTTCAAAAAAACATTGGTCTTTATATGTTTTAAATTCAACCTTATTTTTATTAAGTAATTTTTTTATCTCTTCATCACGTTCATTCGCCTGAGGTTCGTAATCGTGGTTGGCATAAACGTTTTTTACATTATGCTCC
>JBDSFC010000340.1:0-5905 GCA_039919745.1 Bacteroidia bacterium
TTGTTGTTGATACCGTTCAATACGGTCACCCAACTTTATCTGCTGATGGTAAATTTTTATATTTTACTTCGAGAATGGGCGGTGGTTATGGTGGATTAGATATCTGGAGATGTACTTATGATGCAAAAGCAAATGTTTGGGGCCAACCAACAAATGCTGGTCCTGCAGTAAATACAGAAGGTAACGAAATGTACCCTACAGTTTCTGATGATGGTAAAAGATTATATTTCTCTTCTGATTATCATCCAGGTATGGGTGGTTTAGATATTTTTGTTGCTGAAGCTGGTGCTGATGGCAAATTCTCTAAAGCAGTAGAAAATCTTAAATACCCTATCAACTCTTCTTTTGATGATTTCGGAATTATCTTTGAAGGTAAAAAACAACGTGGTTATTTAACTTCTAACCGTGAAGGTGGAAAAGGAAGTGATGATATCTGGAGCTTTAACTTACCACCATTGAACTACAATGTTAAAGGTATGGCAATGAGCAAAGGTGACGACAGAACTGGTGCAGGTAGAGGTGAATCAGTTGAATTGGTAAAAGTAAAAATTGTTGGTAGCGATGGTTCTATTAATGAATTCACTACTCCAAAAGATGGTAACTACACTTTTAAATTAAAAGAAAAAGTTACTTATACTGTTTCAACACAAACTGATAAAACAACTAAATCAGCTTCATTTACAAAAGGTTATTTAGCTTCTAAAGATCAACGTGTAATTACAACTGTTGGTTTAGATAAATCAAAAGATTTTATTGCTGATTTTGAATTAGCTCCGGTTGTACCTTTTATCCGTATGCCGCAAATTTTATATGCTTTAGGTAGTGCAGAATTACTTCCCGAATCAAAAGATTCATTACAGTTCTTATACCAAACTTTAGTTGATAACCCTACTACAGTTGTTGAGTTAAACTCACACACTGATAGCCGTGGTGACGCTGCTAAAAATCAGGATCTTTCTCAACGTCGTGCTCAATCTTGCGTTGATTATTTAGTGAATGAAAAGAAAATTAACCCGGCTCGTTTACAAGCAAAAGGTTATGGTAAAACACAATTATTAATTTCTGATGATGTTATTGCTAAAGCAAAAACAAAACAAGAAAAAGAAGCTTTACACGCATTAAACCGTCGTACTGCTTTCCGTATCTTAAATTGGGATTTTGTTGATCCTAACGCTACTAAAACACCGGTTAAAGGTAACACTACAGGTGGTAAAAAAGATCCGGAAGACGAAGACGAAGAATAATCTTCTGATAAATAATATTAAAAAGGCTACAATTATGTAGCCTTTTTTTTTGGCCAATTGTTATCTTTAAATAATGAGCAGTAACAAAATAGAAAATTTTGTCGTTTACAAATCAAGCGCCGGTAGTGGGAAAACATTTACGCTCGTAAAAGAATATTTGCGCTTATCCTTATCTGATCCAAAAAAACTGAACAGTAATTATAAACGTATACTCGCTGTTACTTTTACAAATAAAGCAGCTGCAGAAATGAAACAACGTATTTTAGATGCGTTAGATCAGATCGCTAATAAAGCAGAGTTACCGTTTGTTGGTGAACTGTTATGCAAAGAACTTAATATTAAAAAAGAAGAGCTAAAACAAAGGGCAAATACAGTTTTAAGCCAGATCCTTCATCACTATTCAGATTTCTCTATCGGTACCATTGATAGTTTTACTCATAAAATTGTAAAGACCTTCGCACATGATCTTAAACTTCCGGTAAATTTTAATTTAGAAATGGATGTGGAAGGTTTTTATGATAAAGTAATTTCAACACTCTTTAATCAAATTGGCGAAGACGAATATGTAAGCAAATTATTAAAAGAGTTTGTGCTGACAAAAGCAGAAGAGAATGCAAGCTGGGATCCTGAAAAAGCAATAAAAGAATTTGCAAGATTATTACAAAAAGAAAATTCAGATACGTATTTACAACAATTAAAAAAATTTACCACACAAGAGCTCGAAGAAGTAAGAAAAGAATTATTCGCCTATATCAGTTATTACAATGCACATTTAAAAAGTGAAGGGCAAAAAGCCATTGATCTTATTTTGAAAAACGGATTAACGGATAATGACTTTAATTATAAAAGCAGCGGTCCGCAAAACATTTTTAAAAAAGCTATCGATCAAAATATAGATATTGAAACTACTACCAAAGGCAGAACCATTGATGCTGTTGAAAAAAATCAATGGGCTTCCAAAGACGGCAACAAAACAATTATTGAAAGTATTAGTCCGCAATTAACAGCTATTGCAAAAGGTTTGCTAGAATTTGTGAAAGAAAACAATGTGTATTACAGTCTATGCAAATTGTTAAGCACGCAAATTTATCCATTGTTGCTTCTTAAAAAAATAGAAGAGATCAGTAATGATAAAAAACAGGAAGAGCGTTTGGTATTCATTAGTGAATTCAATAAAAACATTTTCGAATTAATTAATAACGAACCTACTCCATTTATTTATGAAAGACTAGGCGAAAAGTACCAGCATTATTTATTAGATGAGTTCCAGGATACAAGTACCTTACAGTGGCATAATATCCTTCCTCTTGTAGATAATTCGCTTTCTAGTGGCTGGTTTAATTTAATTGTGGGCGATGGTAAACAAAGTATCTACCGTTGGAGAAATGCCAACGTAAAACAATTCATCGATCTTCCTGAAATAGAAAATAATAGTAATAATTTTTTAATTGAAGAAAGAAGCGATAATTTAAAACGCAATTTTAAAGAAAATTTACTCAACACCAATTTCAGAAGTCTTAAAACTATTATTGATTTTAATAATAATTTATTTGATACATTAAGCACAGATCTTTTAAATGATGCTCACAAAAAAATATATAAAGATCAGCAACAAAATATTAAATACGAAGGAACCGGTCTGGTAACAGTAAACACAGGCAAAGTAGACAAAGATGAACTGGAAGAATTAAATTTCGCTTTGATCAAAGAACAAATTCAAAATGCTTTAAATTCTAAATTTGATTACCGTGACATTTGTATTATCGTTCGTAAAAACACACACGGTAATAGTATTGCCCGTTTTTTAATGCGGAATCAAATTCCAATTGTTTCATCTGATTCGTTATTATTAAAAAATAATTTAGAGATCAATACCATTATTTCTTATTTAAATTATTTATCAAACAGCCAGGATAAAGTAAGTGCTACTGCTGTTATCAATTACCTTCAGCAAACCGGGCAAATTAACGATAAGCAATTTGCAACAGGCGCGCAACAATTAGCCAAAAATAATTCTCTGACCGAAGTGCTGAATAGTTACGGGATCCTTTTACCAAATGAGAATTTATCCTTGAACAATATTTTCGATCATTGTTTAATTATTATCAATGCACTCTCGTTAAATAAAAACGGTTATCCTTACATCCGCTTTTTTTTAGATGAAGTAAACGAATATTTAATTACAAAAAATTCAAACATTGCTTCTTTTTGTGACTGGTGGAAAACTCGGAGTCAAAAAGCCTCCTTAATAATTCCTGCAAATACTAACGCTGTAAAGATCATGACCATTCATGCCAGCAAGGGATTAGAGTTTCCGATTGTAATTGTTCCTTTTTGCAATAGCAATTATTACAGGGCAAATGATAATTGGGTAACCCTTAATAATGATAAAGTAAAATTACCGGTAGCTGCTATTACTTTTTCTTCTAAAGTAAAAAACGCGGGACTAGAAAAAGAATATACAGCCGAAGAGCAGGAACAGATCCTCGAGAATTTGAATTTATTATACGTCGCATTTACACGTGCTGTTGAGCGCTTACATATTATTACCGCTTATTCAAATAACAGCAAAACCCTTATAAGTTCGTGGGTAGAGAATTATCTGTCGGCAAATTTTTCTCCAAAAGAACCTAACTTATTTATGATCGGTGAAGCCGGAAATAAACAACTTCAACATACTAAAACAGATCTCCGTTATTTTGATCTCCTACCTTTAAAGTTTGACACTTCTGGTAATGTGGTAAAAATAAAAGCGGCACACATGATGAACTCTGAAGACTCTTTAGAAGCAAAAGAAATGGGAATCATCATCCATTGGATCCTTTCAAAAATTGAGAACAACCAACAGGTAGATGAAGCCATTAACCAGGCGCTTTTGGATGGCATTATTATAAATAGCCAGGTGACGCCTATTAAAGAAAAGCTTAGCAAATTGGTGAATCATCCTGAATTAAAAGATTATTTCTCTTCTTCAAAAAAATATAAGATCGAAACTGAGATTGCCACTTTTACCGGTGAGGTCTTTAGACCCGATAGGATAATTCTTGAAAAAGAACTGGCCACAATAATCGATTATAAAACAGGAAAAGAAAACAATAAAAAATATTTTAAACAATTAACAAAATACCAGGAAGCCTTAACAAATATGGGCTACAGCAATGTGAAAAGTTTATTGGTTTATATCGATGACCTTACCATTGTTGAACTAAAATAACTATATTCGTAACTAAAATTCACTTATTTATTATCAATGAAAAAAATAATTTTACCGCTATTAATTTTTCACTCACTTAATTTTTTGTGCCAAAAAGCAGGCATTAATTTTTCTTACATAGATTCGAGCGCTAACCCGCGTAATGATTTTTATACATTTTGTAATGGCAAATGGCAAAAAACATTTGTGTTGCCCGAAAGTGACGCCCGTTACGGCAGCTTTAATGAGATCAACAATAATAATTTAAAGAATATAAAGATCATTCTTGATAATGCTTCTAAAAATAATACGGCGGCACCAAATTCAAACGCGCAAAAATTAAGAGATTTTTATAACAGCGCCATGGATTCTATTGCCTTGGATAAAATGGGCTATGGCCCCATTAAAGGGCAATTGGCTGCTATTGATAAAGTAAAAGACCTTAATGCTTTAATATCGCTAAAACCTACTCTGGATTTTGATGGCGTAACACTTTTTTTTGGTGGTAGCGTTTCGATAGATCCTAAGAACAGCAAAAGAAATTTATTCGGTATTTCGCAGGCAGGATTGGGTTTAGGAGAAAGGGATTATTATTACGGCCCTCAATTTGGTATGATACGAACAGAATATATCAAATATCTTTCAGAACTATTCTCTTTAATTGGTGTTGAAAAAGATCAAAGTGTTAGGAATGCAAAACTTGTTTTTGAAGTTGAATCCAATATGGCTGACAAAGCCTTGACCCGTTTAGAAATGCGTGATCCTGAAAAATTATATAACCTTTATTCTCCAAAAACTTTAAGTGAACTTGCCCCTTCAATAAACTGGGAAATTTATTTTAAGGAGAAAAAAGTGAAACAACCGGATACTATTATTGTTTCTACTGTTGCTTATATCAAACAACTAAGTTCTATATTAGCAACAACCCCAATTGAAAATTTAAAACTGTATGCCAAAGCTCAGTTATTAATGGAAGCAGCGCCTTTTTTATCTTCTAAATTTGAAGAAGTAACTTTTGCTTTCAGGGGTAAAATATTAAGTGGTGCCAAACAAATGAAACCTCGTTGGGAGCGCGTGCAAACCAGCATGGATAAAGTAATGGGCGATATTGTTTCAGAAGAATTCGTAAAAAAACATTTCACGCCAAAAGCAAAAGCTAAATTAAATTCTTTGATAGACAATCTTATCCTGGCTTATCGCGATCGTATTGCTTCAAGAACATGGATGGATGAAACAACTAAAAAACAAGCCAATAGAAAATTAGATCTTTTGATCAGGAAAGTTGGTTATCCTGAAAAATGGAAAGATTATTCTAAATTAAATATCGTTCCGGATAATTATTGGGCTAATTATAGTCGTGGTGTAAGATACAATGTGGAAGATAATCTTGGTGACCTGAAAAAACCTGCAGACAGAACAAAATGGCAAATGACACCTGTAACTGTAAATGCGTATTACGATCCAACTA
>JBDSFC010000343.1:0-3228 GCA_039919745.1 Bacteroidia bacterium
GGTAAACTTTTATTAAGCGCTCGGCTTCTTTAATATTTTCAACAGATTGAATGGCTTTTATTTTGCCAAGCAATTCTGTTTTTAACTCAAAGTTCTTTTTAAGATCATGTTCCTGCAGATCGCGGAAGATCTTTAGATTATAATAGAATTCTTCAACGGCTTTACTGTATTCTGCCTGAACTTCCTTGTATTTATGAGAAGATACCGAACCGGTATTTTTCCATTGCGTTTGCAGTTCCTGCAACATTTTAACAGCTGCGCCTACATTATCACTTAATTTGCTTAAATCGCTTATTTTAGAGATAATCTCCAGTTTTAAAGACAAGTTTTTTGCCTGATCTGTGGCCACTTTAGCATCCGCTTCCTTTTTCATTTTAGCGTGTTTTTCCACTAAATTTTCAAATTGAATGTCTTCAACCTGTTTAGGATATTCAAACTCTTTTGGCTTGCCGCCTTCGTCTACAAAGGCCTGGCGGGCGGTTTCAAATTCAGTTGTCCAAAGTTTTTGATACTCTTTCTGCAGAGCACGCACATTAGCAGCAACTTCACCTGCGTCTTTCGTTAGCAGTTCTTCCAGTTTGTTAATTAATTCAGTCTTCATTTAAGATATTTTAATCATTACCCCAAAAATAGTGGAAAAGAGACAGAGAACAAAACCTTAACTTTGTTGTTTTTTCGCAAAGATTTATATAACTTGTAATTTGTAGAGAGCATGGTTTCTGAGAAAAATATCGAACTTCTTCAGTTTGATAAAATAAAACAACTTATAAAAATTAAATGCTGTGGTAAACAGGCAAAATTGTTGTGTGATGATATTTCGCCAAAGATCTATTCGCCCCAGATCATTAAAGATCTACATCAAACTAACGAGATTAAAAATGTACTGGCTTCCAATGGATACTTTCCATCTGTTGAGCATGAAGATATCATAGAAGAATTAACGGTTTTAAATATTGAAAATTCTCTTCTTCATGAAACGGAATTATTAAAGGTTTTAAAAACCACAGAGGTAATTAATACACTGATCCGTTTTTTAAAAGGAAAAAAAGCAATAATGTCACACCTTTCCGAATTGGCTGAAAATGTTGATGTCTGTGATATTGTGGTTAGCGAAATAAACCGCATCATTGATTCGGAAGCGCAAGTAAAAAGTAATGCTTCTTCGGAGCTAAACAGAATTCGAAAACAGATTGGTGAACAAAGAAGAGAGAGTGACAGGCGTTTTTACAATCACATTAGCGATCTGCGCAAACAAGGTTATTTAAGAGATAATGAAGAAGGTTTTTTTAACGGTAGAAGAACGCTTGCTGTTTTAGTTGAGTATAAAGCAGAAGTTTCGGGTTTTGTGCATAGCAAAAGCGAAAGCGGTAAAACCATTTTTATTGAACCGGCTGTTACAATTGCTATTAATAATGAAGTAGCTGAATTGGAAATTGACGAACAGCGTGAAGTGAACCGTATTTTACGTGAGCTCTGCGCATTGATAAAACCCTATATTCCTGAATTAAGAAAAGGATTTAATTTATTAAGCTGTATAGATTTTTTAAGAGCAAAAGCTTTATTTGCGGTTGACCTTAATGCTAATTTACCGGAGATAAAAGAAGGTTTTGATCTGAATATTATTTCCGCATACCATCCTTTACTTTTTTTGCAGAATAAAAAATCAGGAAGAAAAACAATTCCGCTTTCAGTTGAATTAAATTCAGAAAACCGTGTATTGGTTATAAGCGGGCCAAACGCTGGCGGTAAGACCATCGCTTTAAAAACGATCGGTATTTTGCAAATGATGTTACAAAGCGGCTTGCTTATTGCGGTAAAAGAAAATAGTAGTTATTGTTTTTTTGATAAGATCTTAATTGATATTGGCGATACACAAAGTATAGAAAATGAATTAAGTACCTACAGTGCCAAATTAAAATCAATGACATCTATTCTGAATGATGTTAACGAAAGTACCTTGGTGTTGATGGATGAGTTTGGAAGCGGTACCGATCCTGAATTGGGAAGCGCTATTGCAGAAGCGGTTTTGGAAAGTATTGAGAGTTCAAAAACAAAAGGCGTAATAACTTCGCATTTTAGTAACGTTAAATTACTGGCAGAAAAATTGACAGGCACGTTTAATGGCTGCATGTTATTTGATATAGAACGTTTAGAACCAAAATATATTTTAAGTATTGGCGAGCCTGGAAGCAGCTATACATTTGAAGTAGCCGAACGTGTAGGCTTTCCAAAACATATTATTGAGCGCGCTAAATTAAAAGTAGATAAAGAAAAATTAAAATTTAATCGCTTACTGGCTGAAGTGCAAACGCAAAAAACAAAACTCGATGAGCAACTTGAGAAAGTAGAGCACGAGGAGTTCCTCAAAAAAATTGCCAGAGAAAAATACCATACTTTATTTGAAACCTGGCAGCAAAAAATAGAGCGTGAACGCGACCGAAAAATAGAATTAGCAAAGCTGGCTGATTACGGGCAAAAATATTTGCGCCTAATGGATGACTGGAATAAAAAAGGCGATCGTAAGCAAGTGATCAAACGTTTTATTGATGGCATTACTGCCGAAACTAAGAAACAAGATGATTTAAAAAAGCAAAATAAATTAGATACTTACGCTGAAAAGAAAATTGCTCGCATTAAACCCAATTTAAAAATAGGTAGTAAAGTTAAGATCTTAAGCGGAACAGAAATTGGTGTGATAGAAGAGATCAAGAACGAAAAAGTATTTATTAAATTTGGTTTAATGAAAATGACAGTAGGGATGGAGAATTTGGTATTGGCGGAGAGTTAGTTTAATATAAAGAGGTTTATTATCATAAATCAAAAAAATTTATTAATTTCAGTATAAATTATACGGCTTTGTATGAAATATATTCATTTTTTATTTTTTATTTTAATTATTGGTTGCCTTACAGTCAAAGCTGCGCCAGCAATAGGTAGTATTGGCTATACAAGCTTTTCATGCTCATCCAGTTTAAGAACATTTACAGTAAACATTTCTGATGTTTCACCTATCGCTACAGGCTCGCTAACCCCAAGAGTTTATTATAAAATAAATACCGGCCCTTATACAAGCGCCAGTGGCACACTTACATCAGGCACTTTAAATAATGGCATCTGGACATTTACAATGACCTATGCCGTTAGCTCAAATGATTTTGTATATTTTTTTGTTACCGCGCAAAATGCATTGGGAAATATAGTTGCTAATCCGTCAACTGGCTTTGTTGC
>JBDSFC010000361.1:0-6218 GCA_039919745.1 Bacteroidia bacterium
CATGGAGAAGATGATTGAAATGGGTTTCCAGGGAGGGTTTACAATGGGACTTGATCAATTGGAAAAACTATTAGTAACTTTATCTAAGAAGTAATTCAGGTTTTCAAAATTCAAAAGATCCAGACAACACATAAATTAATATTTACATGAACCTAAAAGAACAGATCAAAGAGTATATCGCCGGCCAACCTGAAGCAAAGCGTAGCGACATGCAGGAGTTACATAAAATCATTTTGCAGATAAAACCAAAATGTAACTTATGGTTCCTGGATGGTAAGAACAGCGATGGTAAAATTGTTTCTAACCCTAACATAGGATATGGATTGCAAACCCTGAAATATACTAATGGAGAAACCAAAGAGTTTTATCAAATCGGTCTTAGTGCAAATACAACAGGAATTTCTGTTTACATTCTTGGTATCGACGATAAGACCTACTTAGCCAAAACGTATGGAAAAAAATTAGGCAAGGCAAGCGTGACCGGATATTGTATTAAGTTTAAAACTCTAAAAGATATAGACATTAAAATTCTTGAAGCGGCGATAAAATTTGGGTTTGAGAACAAGTAGGAGCTCAGAAAAACATTTAGTTTTAAAGAAAAATTTACTTAAAATAAAAAAGCGGTTTTCATTAATTTGAAACCGCTTTTTATTTAAGATATTGTTTAGAAAAAAGATTCAGATCCTTTGAGGGAGAAATTATTTCGTGGTCCTTGTATAGATCAATTCAAGATCTTTTTCCCAGCGCTTACCATTTTTAGACATCTCTCCTTTTGAGATGATAGTATTTCCAGCATCTGTAATTTTGCCGGTAAACCGCTGAGAAAATTTTTTGTCCTTTCGCCACCACTTCCATATATTTTTTTTAAGTGTTGATGTATAAGTTCTTGAAACTTTACGCTCATCAAAATAGATCATCGAAAATTCTTTTTTAGAATCGTCGCTTCCAAAAATAGCAATACCTTCAGGAAAATCTTTGTGATCAATCCGCGAACGCATTATCACAAAAGCGCCTTTTTTAAGCCATTCAAATGAGGTTTTTCCTTTTAAGATTACACCCGGAAGCATTGGATGTTTACCAACCATTTTCCACTTTCCTATTAAAACCCCCATAGATTTAAGAGCCGGATTTTTCTTTGCTGCTTTAGACATGCTTTTTTATTTTAGTTATATAGTTTAACATCAAAACTGCTGCCAGCTTATCATTCTATAACTAATTTAATCTAAACAGCTCAAAATATGGGTTTTTCAATACAATAAGATTGGACTTTTAAAGAAAGTTGCCAAAACTTTTTATGCTGAACTTTGCATCCTAAAAATTCAAAATAATTAAACAATGCTTCTTATGGGCAAAAAAAAGTCATCAATTTCTTCTACCATAAATTCTTTCCCACAGATCAACGAAACCTTCTTTCAGATTAGCATTTTTTTCATTGGGTTGCTCCATACCCATCATTTCGATACCATTTTTTTGATATAATTTATAATGGAAAATAAATGTTTTTTTCAATTCGTTTTCCTGCATATTTGTTCTGCCAAATTTTACAGCATACATGTTAAGCGTATCACCATTGGCCTGTGCAATGGTATAAGGGTCGCCAAACCATCTAAGTATCGCTACATCTTTTTTGCTTTTACATTGCTTCATTAAATTCTGATTGCGCGGGTAGCTATGCCATGTAATTGGATTTTCTCTATGCAATAAACTAAATTCTCCTATAAAAACAGTGCTATCATTACTACCTACCGAATACCATAAAATATTATTAAGCATAGTTGGATTTGTGATGTGTGCGGTTACCGGAATATTATTTTTTACGATCGATTCCTGAACAATGTTCTCTGCGCAGTATTTATTAAAAAAGGTAAAACTCAAATAAACAAAGCAATAAATTAAAGACGCCTGAGCAAACTTGTTCCTTCGCACGGCATTTTTTTTGTGAAAAACTGCTATCAACACAAGTGTCAACATCGGAAACGTAAATAATAGATCAACGATCGCAATGTTGTTTAATGAATAATTCTCATTGGTAAAGGGTAATAATAATTGTGTACCAAAGTTAGTGCACCAATCCAAAAGCGAATGGCCCCATAAACAAGCCAGCATAAATAACAGCATTCGATTAAATGAAACTTTTTGCTTAAACAATTTAACCAAGAACCAGGCTATCGGTATTGCATAAAGCGCCTCAATAAATAGGGAATGTGTATGCGCCCTATGTTCGCACATATAAGCACGTGGATCTGTCAATCCGGTGTAAAACAGATCAAAATCAGGTAAACTTTTTGCAATGGCACCTAATAGCATTCCCCATCGCCCTATTTTTTTTCCAAGAAACGTTTCGCCAATTGCAGCGCCAATAACTATGTGTGATACTGAATCCATTTAATCCTTTAAAGTAATTTTTGTTTAAAATTCAAATATCCGAAAAAACTCTCTCTAAAAATAAAATAATAGTCGTTGTTTTATATGGATTAGCTGGAAACACCCATCAGGCATCAAATTTGAATACTAACTATTATGAATACCAAAAACTTAGTAGTATCGGAACAAAATAATATGAAAATAATGTCACTTATAATAGGAGTTTCAATCCTGTTAGCTTTTATGTTTTATACATCATCATGTGTTGTAATACATAGAGATAATGGTGTACATAGAGGATGGTACAAAAACACAAACAATCCTCACCATCCTGCATCTACAAATCCAGGAAGAGGAAACGGCGGGGGAAACGGAAGAGGAAGATCTAAATAAACAAGTTCTAAAAACCAATAAATGTCTTTTACAAAAGGTCAATCAGTGGTCTTTTCTTTCGTTCTTGATTTCGCTAATCAAAAATAACTTCATTGATCTCCAGACAATTATGCGTTTTTACAATAATTTCTTTTACAGCATTTATAATTATCGTAATATTACGATATAATTAGAATATCAAATGGGACTTACCAAAACAGAAGAGTTTACGATCAAGGATAACAAAATTGCTGCTTACGCTAAAGCGCTGGCGCATCCGGCACGTATTGCTATCCTCCAGGTATTAATTAAAAAACAATCTTGTATTTGTGGCGATATAGTAGATGAGCTTCCGCTATCACAAAGTACCGTATCCCAACATTTAAAAGAATTAAAGGAATCCGGACTAATTAAAGGTGAGATAGAGGGCGCAAAAGTTTGCTATTGTATTGACGAAAAAGAATGGGAAAATGCAAAAACGTATTTGAACACTCTTTTCGGTTCTTACCAGAAAGGTAAATCCTGCTGTTAAAAAAATTTGAATTCAATTATCGGTAAATTACGATCATTAAAAACTTAAAAAACAAAAATGAAAACAAATCCATTTCCAAGAATGCACATTAGCTTATATGTTAGCGACATTCAAAGATCAATCAAGTTCTACACTTACCTATTCGGGCAGGAACCAGGCAAAGTAAAAACCAATTATGCCAAATACACTTTGGAAAGCCCTTCGCTTATTATTTCTTTTGTTGAGAACAAAGAGAGAGTTCAACAAAACTTTGGACACTTAGGTTTTCAGGTTGAAACTATAGAAGAATTGAATAACCGTTTATCGGATGCAAAAAACAAAGGTCTTGTATCAAAAGAAGAAATTGGCACAAATTGTTGTTATGCTAAACAAGATAAATTCTGGGCTACTGATCCCGATGGTGTACAATGGGAAGTATACAATTTTCATGAGGATGCAGAGTTCAACGATCCTCATTATGAAATGAGCGAATCCACAGCTTGCTGCACCGTTTCAAACGAAAACACAAAAAGCGATTGCGGCTGTAATGCAAATATTGCAACTTCAGAAACAACAACCGCAACTAATAAAAAAGTTTGCTGTTAATGAAAGCGCGTATAATTAAATACAAAAAGTCACTGGTGATCATTTCATCAGTGGCTATCCTTCAGGTAATTTTTGGTTTCGATCCTAAAATTTTGCATCATTAATATTATTTGGTTATTTGTTTAAACATGAAAAAAAGAATTTTAGTTTTATGCACAGGCAATAGTTGTCGCAGTCAAATTGCGCATGGTTATCTCAAAAAATTTGCGAAAGAGAAAGCAGATGTTTACAGCGCAGGAATAGAGACGCATGGGGTGAACCCAAGAGCAATTGATATTATGAAGGAAGATGGCTTGGATATTTCGGGTCATACTTCCAATAATGTTAATGAGTATAAGGATGTAGATTTTGACTTTGTAATTACAGTTTGTGATAACGCAAAGGAAAGCTGTCCTTATTTCCAATCTGAGGCTTTAAAATTCCATCAAAACTTTCCTGATCCTTCCAAACATAAAGGATTTGATGATGAAATAGAGGGTGAATTCAGAAAGGTCAGGGAAATGATCAAGGACTACTGTCAATTATTTGTAAAGGAGAATCTCTGATAAAATAGTTTGTGATGATGTAACGTTATAAATCCATCACCTTCTTCACCTTTTGCAAAAACGTTTTATCAGCGGTAGAATGTTTAATTCCAAATAATGCAACTGATTCAAGCACAGGTTTTAGATCATGCCCCATTTTAGTAAGTTCATATTTTTTCCGTTTTGCAGTGCCTGTATAGGTGATCAATCCAATTTCTGTAAGCTTTATTAATCTATCATTTAATATATTAGTAGAAATGCTCTCTCTTGAATTTAAAAATTCATTGTAAGTGGTTTTCCCCAGGTATAACATATCACGTATAATAAGCAACGACCATTTATCGCCTACCAGATCCATAGTACAGGAAATAGGGCATTCTGACCTCTTTTCAATAATTTCTTTAACCCCCTTTTTCATTTATATACAAAGATAGCAAATAATATATAATTAAACTTGCAAAATGCAAGTTTAATTATATATCTTTGTTTCCACATTAAAAATATAAAACATGGAAACACAAAAACAAATGGTCGTAAAACCAGTACTTGATGCATGGCACTCAAGATTAGAAAGCGCTAATAAAATGTTTAATTCATTGACTGATGAAGATCTGCAAAAGGAAATTTCTCCGGGGAGAAACAGAGCTCTATACCTATTAGGGCATTTAGCCGCAGTACATGACAAAATGTTACCACTCCTTAATTTTGAACCACAACTCTACCCTCACTTAGAAGATGCTTTTTTAACAAAGCCGGATAGATCTGTTTCAGAAATACCTTCTGCAAAAGAGTTAAGAACAGTTTGGGAAACGGTAAATTCTAAATTGGCAACCCACTTTAATAATTTAAGTACGGATGAATGGTTTCAAAAACACAGTGCTGTATCTGAAGAAGATTTTGTAAAAGAGCCACACAGAAACAGGTTAAATGTTCTTATCGGCCGCACAAACCATATGCAATACCATATGGGCCAGGTAGCTCTCATAAAAAAATAAAAGGAAAAATTCATCACATCTTAAATATATTTTATGAAAACAAAAGATTTTACAACTACCATCCTCGTAGACAAAAGTGCGCAAGAAGTATTCAATGCCATTAAAAATGTTCGCGGTTGGTGGTCGGGATTGTATGGAGAAGAATTTAAAGGAAACTCCGAGCAACTGAATGATGAATTTACTTTTAAAGCAGGAGAAGGAATGCATTATTCAAAACAAAAATTAGTTGAATTAATTCCGGACAAAAAAATAGTTTGGCTTGTTACAGACAGTAAATTAACTTTTTTGGAAGACAAAAGTGAATGGACGAACACAAAAATTTGTTTTGAAATTTCAAAACAAGGCGCTAAAACAAAAATCCAATTTACACACTTAGGTTTGTTTCCTGAAATTGAATGCTACAATTCCTGTGCGCCTGCTTGGACACAGTATATACAAGAAAAATTACTAAGTTTAATAACAAAATAAAAAAGCAACCGCTAAATATTCAGTAGTAGGCTGAGTAAATATACACGAATTAAAAACCAAAAGAGGGTCATTTAAATAATGATCCTCTTTGGTTAAGACACATTTGCCTGTTTTCACATAATTCAACCTCATTTAATAATTCGACGGCATTTTAAAATACTGAAAAAAAATAATTTGAATTATAACAATAGTAGATATTTGTTTTATTAATCTATCTGCTAATAGTCGCTTTGGGATATCCCATATCCCAATAACAGCAATATTATAACCGTTTCGAGAGAATTTATGGGCATTTTTGGGCTTTAAAGAGCAGGCACAACTTTTGAGCTCAAAGGATGGTCACTCCCAAACTTCTTTCAACCCCTAACAGCGTTTTTT
>JBDSFC010000369.1:0-4518 GCA_039919745.1 Bacteroidia bacterium
TAATAAAAGTTTACCGTAATGAGTGGGACGAAGTTGGCCCGGTGCCAAACAGCAAATGGGAAATTTTAAAACAGGAATACAAAACTGTTTTAGATGAAACTTATGCTAAAATAAAAGTGCACTATACCGGTATTGAAGAGAAAAAAGAAACCAATCTGCATTCAAAACTAGAATTAATTGAGAAGGCTAAAACTCTTGTTGCAGCAGCAGGAGAAGGTAATGTAAAATGGAATGATACTACAGAACAATTAATTGCTTTACAAAACGACTGGAAAAGTGTTGGCAGAACTACTGAAAAAGATAATGAAAAGATCTGGGCCGAATTTCGTGCCATTTGCGATACATTTTTTGATAAGAAAAAAGAATATTTTGCAGGCTTAAACGAAAAATTTGCTGCCAATCGTAAAATAAAATCAGAATTAATTTCAAAAGCGGAAGCTCTGAAAAATAGTACTGATTGGCAAAAAACAGGTTCAGACCTTATTCGTTTACAAGACAGCTGGAAAAAATATCCAAGTAATGGCGATAAAGAAGAACCAAAATTATTTGCACGTTTCAGAAAAGCCTGTAACCATTTTTTTGATGCCAAAAAAGCTTATTATGAAAATGTAGATGCCTCATACGAAAATAATTTAGTTGCTAAAGAAGCTATTCTTGCCCGCTTTAATGAATTAAAATTAAGTGAAGACATGAATGCCAACCGCGAACAATTAAAAGCGTTTACAACTGAGTGGAACGCGGCCGGAATGGTGCCAATGAAAGATAAAAAACGTTTGAACGATGCTTTCTATAATCGCGTAGATGAATTGTATGAACAAATGAACATCGATAAACAGGAAATAGCCATGATGCAATTCAGAAGTAAACTGGATCGTATGGCTGCTTCTGAAAATGGATCTGAGCTTTTACGTAAAGAATCTGATTTTCTTAAAAAAGTGAGCGATGAAATAAACGGACGCATTCGTACTTATGATAACAATTTAGGTTTTTTCAAAACTTCAAAAGGCAGCAATAGCTTTATGAAAGAAATTGAAGATAAAATTGCCGGTGAAAAAGCTAAAATGGCTGAGTTAGCCGCTAAACGTAAATTGATAAATGAAGAATTGACCAAGTTACGCGATGCTGATAAACCAAAGGCAGAAGCGTAATTACAAATGAATATTAAAAAGAAAAAGCCCGGATAAAACCGGGCTTTTTCTTTTTAGATCAATAAACTTTAAATTTCCAGAAAACCCTTAACAAGCTCTTCTGCTTTGGCACAAGCTTCAGATAAATGTTCATTTAAAATAAACACATCAAATAATTCAGCTGTTTTCAATTCTTTTTCCGCTTTTTCAACGCGGCGGGCAATGCTTTCCTTGCTATCTGTACTTCTCGAATGCAAACGTTCTTCCAGGATCTTGATACTTGGCGGCATTACAAAAACCCCTAAGGAGTCTTGTTTAAACTGATTCTTTAAATTCAAGCCGCCTTCTACATCAATATCAAAAATAACCGCTTTGCCTTTTGCCCAGATCTTTTCAACTTCTGACTTTAACGTTCCGTAATGTGTTCCGGCATATACTTCTTCCCACTCCAAAAATTCGTTATTAGCAACTTTTTTCTTAAACTCTTCAGGTGTTAAATAATGATAGTCCTTTCCGTTTTCTTCAACACCCCGTTTTGGGCGGCTGGTAGCGGAAATAGAGAATTCGATATACTCGGGGAAAGTCTTTAAAATATGTCTAACCAGGGTAGTTTTACCTGACCCGGATGGAGCTGAAAATATGATCAATTTGCCAGTAAGCATTCACAAATATAAAACAAATCGGGCGATTTCATAAAAGAGGTTAACATACCATAAAAAACCCTACCATCCCTTTCAATTACCTTTAATAAAATAAAGAAGACAAAAATCCTAAATTCTCGTAATTTTGCACCGTTAATATCATGAAAAAACTTCTACTTTATTTTATACTGTTTTTTAGCTTTATTTCAAGCGCGCAGGGGCCTCCGGCTGGTGGCAATAAAGACATGATGAAAGCTCTTAAGGATATTAAAGGCCGTGTTTACGGCAAGATCGTAGATGCTAAAACAAAAAAACCGGTTGAATTTGCTTCTGTTACTGTATTGTGGTACAATAAGGATAGTTTAATGGGAGGAGCATTAACAAAAGAAAACGGAGAATTTAATATCGAAGGTCTTCCTGCCATGGGGGGATTCAGATTCAGAGCTACGCAGATCGGTTACAAAACGTATGAAACAAAGATCTACATCCAGCTGCCTAATAAATTAGAGCAGGATCTTGGCGACATAAAATTTGAAATTGATACTAAACTTTTAAATGAAGTTGAAGTAACAACAGAAAAAAATACTGTTGTTATGTCAATTGATAAACGCACATATAATGTAGATAAAGATATTTCGGTAAAAGGCGGTACAGCAGCAGACGTTATGAAAAATGTACCGGGTGTTACAATGGATGCCGATGGTAATGCGCAGTTAAGAAATCAAAGTCCGACTATTTTTGTAGATGGCAGGCCAACTAATTTAACGCTGGTACAAATTCCGGCCGATCAGATAGATCGTGTAGAAATTATTACTAATCCATCCGTTAAATACGACGCCAATACAACCGGTGGGATCTTAAACATTATAATGAAAAAAAATTTAAAACCAGGGTATAATGGTATGATCATGGCTAATGCCGGTACGGGTGACAGATACGGTGGCATGGTAAATTTAAATGTGAAAGAAGGCAAGTGGAATTTTTCCGGAATGTATTCATATAACCAATCTATTAATAAAACATTAGGTTATACTTATCGTACGCAATTAGATAGTCTTCAAAATCCGTCAGGTTACTTTAATCAAAATAACCAAACCAATTTTGCAAATGCTTTTAATTTTGGACGTCTTGGTATTGATTATAGTATTAATAACCGTAATACACTTTCGTTAAATGGTATGATAGTGGCCGGGAAATTTAAAACCAACGATCAGCAAAAATATGAAGTACTTGATAAAACATCTGTACAACATTTATATGGCGACCGTTTGAATGAACAGAACGCCGCATTTCAAAATTATAATGCGCAAATAATTTATAAAAAAACCTATCCAAAAGCAGGGAAAGAGCTTACTATGGATGGAAGCTACAATTATACGGATTCTCATAACGGTTACCTGTTTACCACAACCACCCATTTAAATCCGGATACTATACCAATTCCCAACAACTATCAAAAAAACATTGGTAAAACTAATGCGAATCAATATACGTTTCAATTGGATTATGTAAACCCTATCAGTGAAACAAAAAAATTTGAAGCCGGTATAAAATCATTCTACAAAAAATCATTAAGTGAGAATAATACTTCTAATGCTATTGTTAACCAGGATATATACACACGCGATAGTATTATGAGCAATCGTTATGTTATTGATGATATGATCAACGCTGCTTATGTAAACTACAACTCAAAGATTTTCTGGGACATTTCTTACCAGGTCGGTTTGCGCTTTGAGCAGTCATATTATAAAGGTAATATCACGGATAAAAAACAAAGTTTCTCTTATAATTATCCTTCTTCTTCAGATGATCTTTTAAAATCATTATTTCCGGGAATTTATTTTTCAAAGAAATTAAAAAAAAGCCAGGAGTTGCAGGTAAATTTTAGCCGCAAGATCAATCGCCCGAATTTTTTCCAGCTAATGCCTTTTGTTATGTTTGCGGATAAACAAAATTACAGGATCGGAAACCCCCAGTTAAAACCTGAGTTCAAAAACATTGCAGAAATTAATTACAACAAAACCTACAGCAAAGGAAGTTACCTTGGTTCGGGCTATTTCCGTTATGAAGAACAACCAATTACCGATGTGGCTTATCCTTCACAATTTGACCCAACAGTTTTAGTAAACACAACTGTTAACGGAAAAAACTCAGTGCGTTACGGTATGGAACATACTATTAAATATACTTTCTTTAAAAATTTAGACGCTACATTAAACGCCAACATCTTTTATATTTACATTTACGGAACAGTAGTGCAAGGCCAGCCTGATGTTAAAGCAGAAGGTTATGCCTACAATACAAAAGCAACATTATCTTACAGGTTTCCAAAACAGTTAACATTGCAGGTAAACGGAAATTATGAATCGCCAAGAATATTATTGCTTGGGGCAAGTAATCCTGTTTATTCTATGGATGTATCTTTAAATAAAATGATTGGAACTAAATGGATCATAAATGCCAGCCTTAGCGATGCCTTTAATAGCCGCCGTATGGGTGCGCATTATGAAACTCCATATTATACTCAAGACCTCTCAAGAAGAAGAGAAAGTCGTTACGTGAAATTAACTATTACACATTTGTTTGGTAAAATGGACGCTTCTATTTTCAAACGCGGCAAACAATTAAAAGGCTTAGGCGATCAAAACCAGGGCAACCAGGACGGTTTGGACTTTGGTAAATAAAAACATATGACACACCAAATAAATATAGAGGGAATAAAATTATACGGCTACCATGGTTGTTTG
>JBDSFC010000385.1:0-2924 GCA_039919745.1 Bacteroidia bacterium
AGTAAACATGGTACTCGTTTTGGGATCTCGTTTGGATACAATGCAAAAAATAAATAGATACTAATTTAATTATTAAAAACAACCAGCCATGAGCAATTTGATAGCTAATCAATTTTCAGAATTTATTTTGATCCATGTGATCGCACTTTTAGAAGGGTTACTTGTAACAAAATATAATTGGAGAGTAAATTATACAAGAAAGATCAATCATTTTTTTGTGTTCTTCTCACCATACCTTCTTAAAATTATTTTTCCGTTCCATGAAACGCTTCAAACGCAAATTATAATTGCCATGGTTGGTTTATCTACATTGGGTATTTATTTAAAACCAATAAGAGAAAATATTAAAATAGTAGGTTTAATGTTTGCCGCTTTTGACAGGCCCGAAGACAGACCACATACATTAAAATGGTTATTTACACAATACCTGGCAACATATCTGGTTGCAGTTCCCTTATGGTTGTTGTTCGACCGTATCGGGCATACAGAAGCTATTCCTATTATTATTTTAATAAACGCTATTGGTGATGGATTGGCAGAGCCAATAGGTATTACATGGGGTAAACACAAATACAAAGTAAAGGCATTATTTACAAAAACAACTTATACCCGAAGTCTTGAAGGAAGCGCTTGTGTTTTTATTGTATCTGTCTTAGCTATTATCTGTTACAATAGTAGTTTTTCAACGCCACAATATATTTTCGCTTTGATCTCAGTGCCAACGGTTGCAACATTGGCCGAAGCCAAATCACCACATACATGGGATAGTCCGTTTATATTTTTGTTTACAGGAATAGTTTTATTGTTAACGTATTTGATCTAAAGAAATAAAAGATCACAGAGTCATTCTCACTTGAGGAACAGAATTTAAATTGCCAAAATCTTTTATCAAAAACTTATAATAACCGGCAATACCTATCATAGCTGCGTTATCGGTACAGTACTCGAATTTTGGAATAAAGGTTTTTATATTTAATTCTGTTTCTAAATTTTTAACCTGTTTGCGTAAATCACTGTTGGCAGAAACACCACCAGCGATTGCCAAATGTTTCATACCTGTTTCTTTTAAAACATCTTTTACATTTTTTAAGAGGGTTTGTATCAAATGGTTTTGATACGAAGCACAGATATCATTTAAATTTTCTTTTACAAAATCCTCATTCTTCTGAACATTATTTTGAATAAAATATAAAAAGGAGGTTTTTATTCCGCTAAAACTATAATCATGTCCAGGTACATTTGCAGAAGAAAATTTAAATTTAGAACTATCGCCTTCTTTCGCGTATTTATCAATTAATGGTCCACCGGGATAAGGCAGTCCCATTATTTTGGCAGCTTTATCAAAGGCTTCACCAACGGCATCATCCATTGTTGAGCCTAGTATTTCAAAATTTAAATGATCATTAACCTTTACCAATTGTGTATGCCCACCGCTAACCGTTAGACATAAAAAAGGAAATTGGGGAAACTCCTGCTCGTTATTTTCTCTAATAAAATGCGCTAAAATATGGCCTTGCATGTGATTAACCTCAATAAGTGGAATATTTAAAGCCAAAGACAAGGATTTTGCAAATGATAAGCCCACTAACAGGCTTCCCATTAAACCAGGGCCAATGGTAACAGCAATGCTATTTAATTGGTTTAATTCAACATTTGCAAGCTTGAGTGCTTCCTGCAAAACAGGTACAATATTCTTTTGATGATCGCGACTGGCTAATTCAGGCACAACGCCACCGTATTGCTCATGAATTTTTTGATTTGCGGTAACATTTGCCAATACCACATTATTATGCAAAATAGCGCAGGAAGTGTCGTCACAACTGCTTTCTATCGCTAACAGATAACTGTTTAAATTTTGCATTTTTTTAGATTTGTAAAAGTAATTTTGGCTTATCTTTATAGCAAAGCCGTAATTTGCGCAAAGTTATAAGAATATTTTTTAAAACACTTGGTGTACTAGCCCTCCTGATAATTTTATTGGGAATTAGTCTCTTCTTTGCCATTCAATTGCCTTCTTTTCAAACCTGGTTAGGTCAAAAAGCCGGAACTTATTTAAGTGACGAATTAAACAACACCGTTACCGTGAGATCTGTTGATCTTGAATTTTTCACAAAAGCCAATCTTGAAGGGGTTTATATAAGCGATAAAAATAATGATACGCTATTTCAAGGAGACCTTTTAGTTGATATTCGTAAACTAGATTACAAAAACCAAAAGATAGAATTTAAAAAGATCACATTAAGAAATTCTACTGCCAAAATCGTTACATACAAAGGTGATTCCACTTTTAATTATCAGTTCTTAGTAGATTATTTTGATTCAGGTGTTGCCGATACAACTCCAAAAAAAGAATGGGAAGTAAAACTCGGCGATATTTATCTTGATAGTGTGAACCTCACTTATAGGGATGAAAGAAAAGATATTCGTATTTCCCGGAATATGAATTTTAATAATTTACATTTCGCAAAAACAAGTGGGAAATTTTCAAACATAAGATTTGAAAAAGACACCATTTTTATAAGGTTAAATGATCTCCGAACTATCGAACAAAGTGGTTTTACACTAAGGAATTTAACAGCCGATGCTAAAATAAGTAGCAAAGAAGTGCTTCTAAAAAATCTGATTATTACTACTCCAAAAACATACATTAAAGGCGATGTTAATTTTTACACAAATGAGTGGGGTGATTATTCTGATTTTGTAAATAAAGTAAAAATAAAAGCTGATCTGCTTGAAGACACAAAAGTTGCCACAGAAGATATTGCCACTTTTACCAGTGAGTTAAATGGCTTAAAAGAAACCATTTATCTGTCAGGAAAAGTTAGAGGGTATGTAAATGATCTTCGCTTAAAAGAGTTTAAATTAAAATATAATGAACACACGCGTTTTAATGGTAATTTAACCATTACCGGCTTGCCAGACTT
>JBDSFC010000398.1:0-13236 GCA_039919745.1 Bacteroidia bacterium
TGCAACACCCGAAATAAAAAAATGTTAGAGGCCGGGTTCTGTTATTATTTTTTAAAATCCTCCGAATCTGAATAAAATGGCGTGGTAGAAGTTAAAAATATAGTACCTTTGATTCAGTTCTTTGAGCAATTTTTGACGAGATTAATTTTTAAATTCGGGAATTCCTTTGAATTTTGAATATGCAATCTTGAATTAAATTGAAATGGGTCCGACCGGTTTTGACAGTGAGCGCATTAGGTAAGTAAGCATGTAGAGCGTTGTAAGACGAGCTCTTTAAACTGAACTTTCAAAACTTTTATTTGGCGAAGATAACTCTTACGCTATGGCTGCTTAATTTAGAATTAAGTGTCCTTTGCTTTCCAGGGAGCTAAGTTGCTCTGCGCCTTGGGTAAAGCATCATAAATGCGCAATTTGTTTTACAAATGTTACTATGTAGAACAATATTAGTAACTAAGCTAAAGATTGGTTTGAATTAGCGCCTGCCTTTAGCCTACAATTAAGCTAATACTAAACGTGTAGAAAGTCTATTTTTTCCTTATTTGGACGAGAGTTCGAATCTCTCCGGATCCACTGATAAATGCAAAGGTCCCGCCGAAGGCGGGACTTTTTGTTTTTCAATGAACGAGCGAAGCTTGCTTCGAGCGAGATGAATTGAAAAACAAAAAGCATTTTGCTTTGAAAAATGACCTTTGCATTTTGACTCATGGTTAGGCGAGATCAACGAAGTTAATCTCTTTATGAAGAGGTCTGTTTCGAGCGAGATGAATTGAAAAACAAAAAGCATTTTTCAAAATAAAATGACCTTTGCATTTTGACTTATGGTTAGGCGAGATCAACGAAGTTAATCTGCTATATTTTTAGCTAAAATTTTAGTTTAAGTATCCTTGGAATTTATAATTTCAATTGTAGTAGGCGATGTGGCAGGGAAATAATATTGAAATAGAATGTACGGGTTTTCAAAAAAACACTAAATTAGTGAGGTACAAGCCAACTTTTAACTCCTGATTTATTAAAATGAAAAAATACCTTTTTTTAATAGTATCTGTTTGCTGTTTTGCAATAGCTAAAATTAGCGCACAAACTAAACTTATCGATTCATTAGTGCTACGATTAAATAATCCGGCGCAAGATACTAATACTGTTAAGATGCAGAATGATCTTGCCTGGGCCTACATAATGAGAGGCGATTTTGATAATTGTTCAAAGTACGTCAACGATGCACTTAAACTTGCAAAAAAAATTAAATTTACAAAAGGGCTAGCAAAAGCCAACAGTATAATTGGCGGTATTTATTATCATAAAGGCGATTTTGATAAATCACTTGAATATCATCATATAGCCTTAAAATTACGTGAAGAGATCAACGATAAATTAGGTGTGTCAGCATCACTTAATAATATAGGTATCATCTTTGATTCAAAGCGTGATTATAAGAAAGCATTGGAGATCCACTTAAAATCTTTAAAAATAAAAGAAGAACTTGGTGATCAAATAGGAGCATCTTACTCTTATAATAGTCTTGGTATTATTTATTATCGCACAATGGATTTTCCAAAGGCTTTAGAGTATTATGCCAAAGCACTTGCTTTGCAGGAAAAATTTGGCGATAAAAAAGGCGCTTCAGGTACGCATTCTAATATGGGAAATGTTTATAAAGATAGTGGCCAGGAAGAAAAGGCGATCGAACAATATTTCATTGCTTTAAAACTACGCGAGGAGGTAGGTGATAATTATGGCATTGCTTCATCGCATTTAATTATTGGAGATCTATACCTGAGGCAACAAAAAATTAATGAAGCTCAAAAACAATTAAAAATTGGCCTTGAAATGGGAATTAAACTTGCCTCAAAACCTATTGCAATGCAAAGCTATCATTCTTTGTCTACCTGTGATTCGAGCCTTGGGAATTATAAAAGCGCTTACGAAAATTATAGAAAGTACCTGGTCTTACGCGATTCGATCTTTACACTTGAAAGCAATGAAAGGATCGCAAAAGCACAATCGTTATATGAAAGTGAAAAGAAAGATAAAGAGATACAGTTACTAAATAAGGATAAAGAAGCTCAAGCCTTAATATCACTTGAAGAAAGCAAAAAACAAAAGATCATTATCTTTTCAATTTGCGGCGGATTAATCCTTTTATTGATATTTTCATTATTTATTTTTAATCGTTTTAAAGTAACGCAAAAACAAAAGCACATAATTGAAGCGCAAAAAGAAATAGTAGAAGAAAAACATAAAGAAATAACCGATAGTATAAATTATGCTGAACGAATACAACGGAGTTTTTTAGCAACTAAAGAATTGTTGACGGAAAACTTAAAAGATCATTTTGTTTTTTTTCAACCAAAAGATATTGTAAGCGGAGATTTTTATTGGGGTAGTAAATTGAGTAACGGCAATTTTGCCTTAGTTACTGCCGATAGTACCGGGCATGGTGTGCCAGGCGCAATTATGAGTATTTTAAATATTTCATGCCTTGAAAAATCCGTTGAAGAAAAAAAATTGTTTGAACCAAATGAAATATTAGGACACACACGAATAAAAATCATTGAACGCCTTAAAAAAGACGGAAGCGCTGAGGGAGGAAAAGATGGGATGGATTGTAGTTTAATTAGTTTTGATTTTACAAATAATAAAATAACATTTGCCGGTGCCAATAATCCCATTTGGATCGTAAGAAATAACCAGATCCTTGAATTTGCACCAGACAAAATGCCTGTTGGCAAGCATGATAAAGATAATATAGCATTTTCACAACAAATGGTAGATCTACAAAAGCAAGACATGATCTATGCTTTAACCGATGGGATGCCGGATCAGTTTGGTGGGCCAAAAGGAAAGAAATTTATGTATAAGCAATTAAAAGACTTACTAATTACAATTTCGATCCTGCCGGTTGGTGAACAAAAACAGGCACTGCAAATAGCCTTAAATAATTGGAAAGGTGATTACGAGCAAGTGGATGATATTTGCCTTATTGGTATAAGGGTCTAATATATGCATTGCTCTGATAGCTATAAACTAAGATCAATGGTCTTACAATGGTAATTTTCCATTGTAATAATCCAGCACTTTACTTTTTAAAATATAATCGTATTTAGAAGCGATTAAATTCATTTTTGCTTTGTCATTATTACTTTTAGCAATTACATAATCAACTGTTGTGATCGCACCTTTTTCAAATTTGGAAGATGCTATCTTAAATGAGGCGGAATAATCCAGAACCTGTTCTTGTAATATCGTATAACGTTCATAAGATGAAGTAGCGTCGATATGTGCCTGGTCAATTGAGGATTTTAAAGCAGTAGTAGTGTTTTTTTGCCTGATCTCGGCTTGTTGATTGCTTATTTTTGATTGTGTGATCTGCGTTTTTGTTCTGAGTGAATTAAAAATAGAAAATTGTAGACTTAGCCCTACGTAAGAATTAAGATTGTTTTTAAACTGGCTGTTAAACGATATTTTTTCATTAGTAAAATTGTATTGAGGAGCATATACTGTTGTTGGTATATTATTTACTAAAACATAGTTATCTGTACCAGCATCAGTTACGCCAATCAATTTTTGTGCTAAAGCCGCGTCTGAATAATTTGTGCCAACACTTCCGTTTAAAGATAAAGATGGAAATAAAAGGCCCCGTGAAGCGTGTACATTTTTTACTGCACTCAACCTTCTGTATTCTGCTGCTTTTATCATAGGAAGATTTTTAGAAGCTTCAGAATAAACAACATCATTACTTGTTTCGTATGCCTTTATTTCATTTTCAACATTTATTTTTTCAAATTTTACTGTTGGTGGAAAATTCACATTCATTAATTGCCCTAAAGTAATTTTAGAACTTGCTAATGATGCTTTTGTATTAATATAATTTAATTTGTCATTGGCTAATTGCCCTTTAGTATCATATAAATAAGAGGGAGAAATGGCATTGTTCTTATCAAGGGTATTTAACCGTTCCACTTGTTGTTTAATAACTTCTACTTGAGATTGGGCCTGGTTTAGCTGTTCTTCGTTGCTTAAGACTTGCAGGTAAGCTAACATAACACTTATAGTAATATCCATTTTTGATTGTTCCCAATCCATTTTGCCAGCCTGGTAAGTAAATGCATTTTGACGCATGGTGTTATAATTACTAAAGCCACTCCATAAATTCATATTAGCATTTATACCATATTGCCCTGTATTGATCTTTTGATTAATAAATGTATTTGTATAAGGATTAATACTTTTACCCTGGTTAATGCCTTGGTTGGCATAACCGGATACGGAAGGTAAGTTTGCTGCTCTTGCTTGTTGAAGCCTTGATTCATTACTTTCCATCTGTAATTCAGCCATATTCACGGTTAAATTATTTTTCAATGCAAGATCAATACATTGTTTAAGGTTATATACAACCGAATCTTGTGCGGTAGTTTTAAATACTGCAAGTAAAATTAAAACAGTAATGAGATATTTTTTCATGATCTTATTTTTCAATTCTTCCGTCTAACAAATTAATAATGCGTGAGCCATACTCTGCATTTTTTTCTGAGTGTGTTACCTGGATAATTGTTACACCTTCTTCTTTATTTAATTTTCTAAAAAGCTCCATAATTTCTTCGCCTTGTTTTGAATTAAGATTACCGGTTGGCTCATCGGCTAATAATAATTTTGGTTTTCCGATCAAAGCTCTCGCAATACCCACTAATTGCTGCTGCCCACCGGAGAGTTGCGTTGGAAATAGATCTTTTTTACCAACAATATTAAACTTATCCAAAGCATCTGCCACAACAGCTTTGCGTTCCGAAGATTTCATATCCTGGTAGAGCAGGGGAGTTTCGATATTTTCAAAAACAGTTAGTTCATCAATTAAATGGTATGCCTGGAAAACAAATCCAATATGTTCTTTATATAATTGGGAACGCTGTTTTTCTTTCATGCCTTTTATATTCTTTTCCAAAAAAAAATATTCCCCTTCGTCAAATTCATCTAACATACCAATTACGTTTAATAAAGTTGATTTACCGGAACCTGATGGACCCATAATAGAAACAAACTCTCCTTCATTAATAGTTAAATTAATATCTCTTAACAGGAATGTTTTATTTGAACCCTGGTTAACCCATTTGAAAATGTTCTTTAATTCGATCATAATATTTATTTTTATTCTATTCTTAAATTTTTTACAGGGTTATTTTTTGCTGCTTTTAAGGTTTGTGTACTTACTGTTAATAATGCAATTAAAAGTGATGATAAGCCCGCCAGCGCAAATATCCACCAACTCATATCAATACGGTAAGCAAAATCCTGGAGCCATTTTGAAACTACCCACCAGCCCAACGGCCAGGCAATAATATTTGCAACAATAACCAATTTTATGAAGTCTTTTGAAAGTAATGAAACAACATTCAGAACCGATGCACCCAATACTTTTCGGATGCCGATTTCTTTTACTCTTTTTTCAGTTGAATAAGAAGCAAGGCCAAGCAAGCCCATGCAAGCGATAAGAATTGCCAACGCTGCAAGAATGCTAACTACTTTACTTACCTTTTTATCTGCTTCATACATTTGGGCGAAGTGATCATCCAGAAACTGGTATTCGTAGGGATAATTGGGAATTATTTTTTCCCAAACAGATTTTGTATAAGCTAAAGCTTCTTCTGTTCTTGCCCCATCTATTTTAACACACACGTCACTATAGCCTCCCTGTTTTTTATTATATAAACAAAGCGTTTCAATTTTATGATGAAGTGAATTAAAATTAAAATCTTTACATACACCAACTAAAGTTGTTGTACTGTCTTCATCCATTTGCATGCGTTTGCCTATCAAAGATTCTATGGTAGCATTTGGACTATCTTTCAATAATTCTTTTGCCATTGTTTCATTTATAATAATCTCATGACCTTCTCCTTCTCTTGTGAAATTCTTACCGGCTGATAATTTAATTTCATAAATACTTAAAAAATCGTGATCTACCAAAACATGTGATGTGGCTAATTCTTTTACAGGTCCATCTCCATAAAAAGCAACCCCTGTCTGGTGCAGGTTATTCCCTAATCTTTGGGTAGAACCACTTACACTTTTTATCAATGTGTTTTTTGATAATTCATCTTTTAAACGGTACCAATTCTTATAAGCTCCGGGAAGCATAACAATTTGATCGCGACTAAAGCCGGTGTCTCTATTTTGCATAAAATTAAGTTGCTTAACAACAAATATGGTGGCAATAATTAAAAAAGCTGCGCCTGCAAACTGACTTACCACTAAAGCATTTCGTGTAAAGCTTTTATTATTACCACTTAATAGTGTGCCTTTAAGAACCTGCACTGGTTTAAATGCTGATAAATATAAAGCAGGATATATTCCTGAAATAATTCCAATAAGAGTTGTACCTGCAATTACTTTTAGTAATAGAACAGGATTTGTGAAAACAGAAAACTCTAACTCGTGACCGCTTAAATTGTTTATATAAGGAAGGAATAATTTTACTAAGACAATTGCAAGGATCATAGCTATTAACGAGAGTAAAACAGATTCACCTATAAACTGAAAAGCGAGTTGTGAACGGTGCGCCCCGATTGACTTTCTTACACCCACCTCTTTTGCTCTGCCACTTGAACGGGCAGTAGAAAGATTAATAAAATTAATGCAGCCAATCAGTAAAACAATAATAGCGATAATAAAAAATACCTGTGTATAATCAGAATCGAATTTTTGAAAATTGTTGTAATCATGTGTAATATCTCCTGAATGACCATGAACTTCCGGTAATGATTGTAAAAATAATTTATAACCCTTTGTTGCGTCTTTGCCCATATATTTTTGCAGGTAAGCCGGAAATTTCTTTTCAAGCGCTTTGATATTTGCATTTGGGCTTAGTTCAAGATAGGTAATAGTCCAATTACCTCCCCATTCATTTAAGGTTTCAGGGCCAACAAAAGAATTAAATGAATACAATACTTCAAATTGCAAATGAGAATTCTTTGGAAGAGGCTCAAGCACGCCGGTAACAATAAATTGTATTGTATCACGACTATTGTTTGTGCTTAATGTTTTACCAAGCGGATCTTCCTTTCCAAATAATTTCTCTGCGCTTTCATTTGTTAACACAATACTTTTTGGTTCACGTAATGCCGTTTTTCTGTCTCCTTTTGCTAATTTGAAATCAAATATTTTAAAAAAATTAGAATCTGCCCAATAGGATCTTTTAAAAAATATCTTAGTGTCATTATATTTTACACTCGTTGCAGGATTAAAATGAAAATGTGTTGCAGTAATTACTTCCGGAAAATCATTTTTTAAGGTAGATGCCATTGGATACATAGATAAGGCAACTTTTTGCGGTTGTACCATCCCTTCCCAACTTTGTACTTCATCTAAGCGATAAATGTTTTTTGTGTGAAAGGAATCAAAGCTTTTTTCATATTGTACAAATAACATAATGGTAATGCATACTGCCAATCCTATGGATAGGCCAATGATATTTATGCCTGAAAAAATCTTGTTTTTCCAAAGGTTTCGTAATGCGAGTTTGATATAGTTTTTAAACATAATTTTGTTTTTTTTATTCTGTACGTAAACTTTTTACCGGATTAGCATTTGCTGCTTTATAGGTTTGCGTGCTTATAGTTACAATGGCAATTATCAAAATAAGTAGGCCGGGTAAAATAAATAGCCAGCCGGTAATTGAGGCTTTAAAAGCATAATTTTGTAACCACTTATTTAAAAGATAATAAGTAATGGGCACGGCAATAATAAACGATACCAAAACCGGTTTTATAAAATCTTTCGTTAACAGTAATAATAATTTTGGAACGGTTGCGCCTGATATTTTTCTAATACCTATTTCTTTTGTTCTTTGTGTTGTAACAAAAGATGCTAGTCCTAATAAGCCAAGGCAAGCTACTACAATTGCAAGTACTGCGAATAAGGTAAATGTTTTTCCGAATTGTTTATCGGCGATGTATTGTTCTTTATAATGGTCATCTAAAAAGAAATACTCATAGGGATTTCCGGGGAAAAATTCAGTCCATTTTTTTTCTGCTGTTTTTATAATTTCCTGTGGATCTGTATTTCCTTCTATTTTTAAAGAGATAAAACTACTATTGTTTGGTATAAGTCTGAATATGTGAGCATCGTATGGCTCACGAAGACCTTCCTGGTGATGGTTAGATACGATGCCTACAATAGTATATTGTTCCCCCCAAAAATCAATGCGTCTATTTAATGCGTCTTCGGGTTTATTAAATCCGATCAACTTTACTGCGGCCTCATTAAATAAAACAGATTTTTTATCGGTTGGAAATTCAGTTGAGAAATTTCTTCCTTTTAAAACTTTTATGCCATAAGCTTCTAAAAAATCATAATCAATACCGATAACCCTGTATTGATTGGATTTACCTTCACCGTCTTCTACCAGCTTTATGCCACCTGCATTCCAACCGGGTTTTTTACCGGGTACAGAAGTAGAAACAACTACTTTATGAATGCCAGGTATTTTTTTTAATTCTGTTTTAAATGTTTTTACCCTTTCTTTATATGTTGCAGTATCTATAACCGAAGGGCCTCGCAATACAAGGGTTTTATCAATGTTGATGCCAAGGTCCTGATCTTGCATAAAGTTTAACTGGCGATAAACACCAAAAGTACCCACCATTAAAATTACTGATGTGGCAAATTGAATGATAACCAATGATTGTCGTAAAAATGCACCTTGTTTGCTTCTTGTAAATTTTCCTTTTAAAACAGTAATAGGCTTAAACGACGACATTACAAAGGCTGGATAAATACCTGCCAATAAAGTGCCGCCAATAAATAAACCAATAATTGCAAGCCAGAAACGCGGCTCTGCAATTAATAAAAAGCTTGTATGTTTGCCCGTTAGAGAATTAAATAACGGTAAGGAAATTAAGACCAGGATAAAAGCAAAAAATACCGCCAACATATTTATTAACAACGCTTCAAACATAAATTGAATAATAAGCTGCGAACGGTATGAGCCCAGTACTTTTCTTACTCCAACTTCTTTTGCCCTATCTATAGCACGTGCGGTAGAAAGATTAATATAATTTATCCAGGCAATGATAATAATAAAAACGGCAATGATCAGTAAAAAATAGACCGATTGCCCGTTGCCATTTGTTTCCATTTCCATCATATAAGACGAATACAGGTGTATGTCACGCATTGGCTGCAATTTATATTCAACACTTTCATTCCTTTTTTTATACTCTTCGCCAATTTTTTTTGCTATGTAAGTTTTTATTTTTTTCTCCATAGCCACCGGTTTTGTACCAGGCATTAATAAAATGTATGTATAAAATCCATCCCAATCAAAAGTGGTTTCAGCTTCTGGTCCGGCAAATTTTAAATAGGTTGCAAAAGAGAAAAGAATATCAAATTTAAGATGTGTATTTTCGGGCATATCGGGTACAACAGCCGTTACCTTATAACCGTCTTGTTTATTATTGCTGAGTACTTTTCCAATCGGATTTTCATTGCCAAAATATTTCTTCGCAGTTGATTCTGTAATTACAGCAGTAAAAGGTTCATTCAATGCATCAGCTAAATTCCCTTTTGTCGCTTTATAAGAAAACATTGGTAAAAAAGAATTGGTTGCGAAGAATATTTTTTTCTCTTTAAATTTTTTGTCTTCATATGAAATAACAGCTTCTTCTGGGGTTAATTTCGCCATCGATTCAATTTCCGGAAAAACATCCTTAATAGTTTTGCCTACACCCGCAGCACCCGCTGCCCATTGTGTAGTAAGCTTACCATCGTTATAGCGGTTTTGTTGTAAACGAAAAATCCGATCACCCTTTTCCTGATGCTTATCATAACTCGTTTCAAAGCTTACGTATTGTAAAATAAGCAGGAAAGCAGCAATTCCAATTGAAAGACCACTAATATTAATAAGTGAAAAAACTTTATGTTTTAATATATTTCTGAGCGCTATTGTAAAATAATTCTTTATCATAATTAGTTTTTAAAAAATATAAATAATCATTTTATTCAGTTCTTAAACTTTTTACAGGATTAGCCAGCGCGGCCCGAAGTGCTTTGTATCCAACTGCTGCCCATGCAACAATAGTGGAGGTGATTATAGCTATAATAAAAACACCTGAGCCAATATTTGTTCTGAAAACAAAATTTTGTAACCAGTCGTTCATAAAATAATAAGCAATTGGCGCTGCAATAATAAATGCAATGCCGATCAAAATCGTAAACTCTTTGGAAAATAAATAAAGTATATTTCCTATCCCAGCCCCTAGAACTTTACGAATACCCACCTCTTTTGTTTTTTGAACTACCATAAAAGATATAAGCCCATACAAACCAAGACAGGAAATAAAGATTGCCAAACCTGCAAATATTTTATAAAGAAGTGTCATCTGATCTTCCTGCTGGTAAAATTTTTCAATAGTATCATCCATGAAAGCAGAAGCATAAACATAGTCTGGAAAATATTTATCCCAGGTTTTCTGAATTGTTTTTTGTGTTTGTAAAAGATCTGGCGAACTAAGTTTAACGGCCGTATAGATGTACATATATTTGTTTGGATACAACATCATTGGCCTTATCTCATCGCGCATCGAATTTGTTTTGAAATCTTTTACAACGCCACAAATAGTTTTCCATTTGCCTCCACCCATTCGAAGGGGTTTACCTATTGCCAGGTTGGGATCTTTAACATTAAGTTTTTTTAATAATGTTTCATTTACAACAATTTTTTTTGAGCTATCTTTTTTTTGATACCCTTCTCCTGCAAGAAATTGTAAACCGAATGTTTTAAAATAATTTTCATCTACCGCTTTTATGAATATCGAGAATTTTTCATCGGGTTTATTATCAAATGCAAAATTAGCGCCCCAGTTATTATCAGATGATGGCGAATCACTATTGTACGATACCATGTTAACACCGGGTATCTGCATCAAACTTTCTTTGAAAGCTGTTTGTTGTGCTAATAAAATGCTATCATTACTTCCATATAGAATAAGAGTTGCTTCTTTATTAAAACCAAGATCGGCTGTACGGATATAGTTCATTTGTGTGATGGCAACAATGGTTCCGATAATTAGTATCTGTGAAATAGCAAATTGAATAACCACCAAACCTCTTCTTAAGGAAATGCCGCCAATGGTAGTTGAATTAATTTTATTTTTAAGAGCAACTACAGGTTTAAAATTAGAAAGTATCAATGAAGGATAGATCCCTGATAAAATTGTCACTATAAGAAGTACGAGTAAGAAAAACAATAAACTCGGACCTGTAAATAGTTTTAGTTCTTCTTCAATTGAAATAACGTGTTTTATAAACGGTAAAACTAAACTTGCAATTAAAATCGCGAAAAGTCCACCGGTCAAAACAATTAGTTTCGTTTCTCCAAGCATTTGCCAGAAAAGTTGAACGCGGTTGCCACCTAAAACTTTTCTTACACCAACTTCTTTTGAGCGGCTAACCGCCTGCGCGGTAGAAAGATTTATAAAATTAATACAAGCCATTAAAATTATCAGGAAGCCAATAAGCGTTAATGTGGTTAAGCTTGACTTGCTGGTGATATGTGTACCAAGGTTTCCAAGCGAAGTGTCAAAATGTATTTCACTTAAAGGACGAAGGAGATTTGTTCGTTTACTATCTGCTGCATTTTTGTGATATTTTTTAGATAAGCTGGCCAGCTGTTTTTCAATGCTTTCGCGGCTAACATTTTCAGGCAACAAAGTATACACCTGAAAATTGCTGGTAATGGCGCCCCAATCAGTTGTATAATTGTATACCGGTGTATTTTTAATTGTAATAAAAGAACCCACCATTCTAATAGGGAAATCTGAATTTGCATGTACATCTTCTAAAATACCACACACACGAAATGTGAGCTTATTATCTATTTTAATATATTTTCCAACCGCGGTTTTCCAGTCATTAAAATATTTTGTGGCAATACTTTTAGTAAGCACAACATTATTTGGTTCACTTAACGATTTTTTATCGCCACTTAGCCAGGTATATTGAAAGATCTCAAAAAACTGGGAGTCAGCAAAAAACACGCCCATGTCTTCAATAAATTTTTTACTTGTTTTTGAGTTTTCAAGCACGCTTACCTGACTTCCATAACTGCAAAATAAAGCTCCTGTTTTTAATTGTGGAAGATCTGTACGTAATGCTTCCAGTTCAGGATAAGGAATTCCGGGTGTATAATCTATTCCGTCAGAATAAGTGTCTTTTGTAATAATATTATAAATAGAACTATAATTTGGTTGAAATTTATCGTAACTCAGTTCATAACGAACTACTAAAAAAATAAGTAAACAAGCAGCAATGCCAATAGCTAAACCTAAGATGTTGATCAAGGCATAACCCTTATTTCTAATAAGTGTTCTAAACGCGGTTTTAAAATAGTTTTCTAACATAATTTAGTTTTTATTCTGTTCTTAAACTTTTAATTGGATTGGTATTGGCAGTTTTTAATGTGTTTAAGAAAACAATTATAAATGTTAATGAAATTATTAATAGCCCAACTATTACAAATAACCAAACACTTATACTGGTGTGAAACGAGTATTTCTGTAGCCATTTATTCATTAGAAACCAGGTTAACGGAATACTAATAAGAAGTGCGATCGATACCAGTTTAATAAATTCGTTTGAAATTAGAATGACTAATTGTGTAAGCGATGCACCTAAAACTTTTCTAACGCCAATTTCTTTTGTTCGTTTTTCAATAGTAAAAGCAGTAAGGGCCGCCATACCAATACAGCAAATAAATATTGCCAGCGCTGAGAAAATATTTGCCAGCTTACTGATAAGTTCTTCATTTAAAAATTTTTTGTTGAATTCATCATTCGCAAACTGGTATTCAAAAGGATAAACGGGATTATATTTATTAATAATAGTTTCAATTCTTTTCATGCCTGCATGGGTACTTTGTTTATTATTTAAACGCAGGTCCAGATATTTAGAATTTTTATTAAAAAAAACAACTAATGGACTTACAGGAGTGTAAGGTGATTGCATTACCATATCATCAACCACACCAATTATTATACATTTGTCCGGACCGTATTTTACCTGCATGCCAATAGGATTTTTAAAGCCCATTGCTTTTATTGCCGTCTTATTGAATATAACAGCCATCGAATCGGATGGCATTCCTGAAAAATCCCGGCCTTGTAAAACTTTAAGGCCAGTTGTTTTGGTAAAATCAACATCTACACCTATGCCAGTAAAATTAATAGCGCTGCCCTGTTGTTTACC